>CAZVLV010000066.1:0-7473 GCA_964628015.1 uncultured Aquiluna sp.
GCGCGCAAGACCTAGTGAACGTAATGAACACTAGCCTTGAAGTTGAGTTGCTTCGTTATCCAAACCAGGCGCAGTAGTCATTGCAATTTGTGCCGCAGATAACGCCACAGATAGTCAGCCCATCAACGCCGGGGTAGCAGTCCTCGCCACAGTTACTACCACCGATGCAGTAGCAGCAGCAATCTCCACTGCACCCGGCTTCATTGTCAACAAACACTGAAAAATTACCCATTTTCTGAGTTGCTTTTCCGGGAGCAATTGCGCCTCGTTTGGCATGAGTGCTGAGGTTCCCCTCACCTTGACTCAGAGCCGTTCGTTGCACGGTGGGTAAGGTTGTGAGCGTTGTCCGGAAGACTTTGCCTGAAGAAGAATTAACTACTTCAGGTTGGGACATGACCGCGATGAGTGTGCGATTGTTGTGAGCCAATGCGATATTTGGCGGGTCGTTTTTGAAGCTGTTAACGCCATCCTGAGACCACAAGTTGATGAATTGTTTCAAGGGCAAAGTTCCTGCGTCGCGGGCCGGACGATCGGTAAACCAGTTGACTCTCTCGTCAAGGGACTTTACGGGGGCGACAAGACGGTATGTACCGGGTTTGCCAGACACAGGCCTCAGTGATGCGCCTTCTCCACTTAACGCGAATAGAAAGGATCGACTGGGTTTGGCGGCGCCATTTTGGTCCTTATCAGATTGGACGTTAATGGAACTGGATGGAGATGACGCCTGATCTGGAGAAGCAATTGCAGTCACACTTGGTAGCAGGACTAGCGAGAAACATGTTGTCAGAAGGGTCACGGTGCGCCTGAGATTTCGCATGAGCAGAACGGTAAATCAGTAATGAAATCTCGCAACTTCTAGAACATTGTTCTTGTACGGACAAAGAGGAGGCCATGTAGGGGCTTTCTCGGGTCCCGCTGTTCGCAAAGGGCCCGTGTCACAGATCCCATTCGCTGTGTGCGCCCTGAACCCCGGAGGCTACTCAGGGGAATTCGCTGCTCGCTGGAACCGCAGTGCAGGTAACACCTGTCGATCCTCAAACGGTGGGGCACTGTGATTTTCCATCACTCTGATGAGGCCGACCACTCCAACGACATTAAGAACAAGTCCGAGTGCTAGCCCACCCACGATGTCTGCAACCGACATTAATGGCCATGCGACAACAATGAACCAGACAACAATCGGTGCAAAGAGCAACAGCGACGTGACCATGCCCGGGTTATAAAGCATTCGTCCACGAATCGGAATAACGATCAGGTGAAAGACACAATTACCTAGTGACACCAAAATGGTGGCCAACCCGATCCATAAAGCATCTTCGGCGAATAGTGCTGCGAGAAGGTAGCCGATCCAACCCACGCCTGCGTTCACTGCGAGCCCACTTCGAACGTTGAGTGGGTAGCGCCACGGGTCATCGGATCTAAATAGGACCACATTCAGCATGCCTGGGAACCAACCTGGCCAGCGCCACTCTTCTACCTGATGCGCAAGTAGAGAGAGCAGGCTGAGCCAAAGAATCAGAGTGAGTGTGGGCATTGAAGACCCAGACACTGTGAGCCAAAGAATGAGGACGACCCCCAGACCCCCGCCTACGTCAAACCAATGTCGTTCCATAAATCGCATAGGTTCTCCTGATGATTGGCGGTTTACATATGGCGACAGTCTAGGTACTGGCGAAGGGTGCTACCCGGAGAATGCGATAAATGAAGTTCGCAACTCAGCATTGCTACTACTGTTCTTTGGACTTTCCGTACTTTCTTTTCAAAACAGCGATGGGATCAGATTCCTCAGATTGCTGCGCGGGGCCAAAAAAGGTCAAAAGGACATACTGAGTCCAGTAGGAGATGTTTCGAAACCCGCCACGAAAACCCATGTAAATAATGTAACTAACGGGTGGCTTTTGCGCCCATTGACGTATTAGAAAGACTTTCGCCAGGAGGAGTAACTCCGGACGGATCCCCCATGTGGTTGCCGAAACCAGGGATAAGGATGGATCTCTGCGAGGCTGTCAAACTTGCGAAATGACGGAACGGGGGCGAAAGTCACGGCAACAGGGTTCTCGTGGGCGAATCGATACGTGTCACCGAGAAACACTGACAGATCTCTGCGAGTTGCCAGGTCTTTAAGCGTCTCTAGATAAAAACCAATTCGGCGGGAACTCAATTGCAGTTTTGCTAACGCTGGCTCGTTAAAGACAAAAACAACGGGCAGATTCGGGTGGGCGGTAAGTGCAGGATCATGATCACCCAAGGACTCAATTGTTAAGAGAACAGATTCGGGTGTGCGATTTTCAATGGTGGTGAGTGGCCCTGATGTTCTAGTTACATCAGGGTCGTGATCAAGAAGTGGATCTCGATCACGTTGGCGCAGTGTTGTTTCATCAGGAAACTCCTGAATAGGGCAGTGGGCATTCAATGAACATGATTCACACAGTCCGGGTGCTCGTTTCTCCACCTGCCACCGAGCAAAACCGTATGGCTTGCCGGTTCCTGCACCCACCGTCCATTGCCACCCGAGCAGATTCGCTGCACGTGAACCGTCGATCAATTGGCGGTACATCAACTCTTGTCCGCTCCACCAGCCAAAGTCATTGCGCACCGTCCAATCCGATGCCAGCCACATGCGTGATTGATTAACCAGCCAACCATCTGTTTCTAGCTCGGTGAGAACTTCATCAATGCACAGCATGTCTCGATTCCAACCGTGCCCAGGAGCATTTCGATTTGCATCAAAGCGCAGGTTTTCATAGAGGCGTTCGCCTATTCGT
The DNA here is from genome assembly GCA_964628015.1 of uncultured Aquiluna sp. GTDB lineage: Bacteria > Actinomycetota > Actinomycetes > S36-B12 > S36-B12 > UBA4592. The sequence continues at coordinate 2,766 of CAZVLV010000066.1, forward strand.
GCATAGAGGTGCCGGGCGTATTCCTGCCAGAAAAGTTCATCACGAAACTTCTCGCGATCCTTGTACGGTGCCTGTGATACCGCGTGGGACACCTGCTCCAGAGTCAGAATGTTGTGCCGAATGTAGGGGGATAGCACGCTTGCACCACGCCTGTTTCGAGGAAGCACTTCGGAACGATGTTGGGCATACCCGGTGATATCAAGTCTTGCCAGCGCGGAGTCGGCAACTGTTTGTCCACCAGAAATGGAACTTAATCCCAGTTCACCTGAATAAAGGTGAGCGAAGTTATCCTGAATGATGCTGGTGGTGGGGGCATCGAGTAACAGTGGTCGGGAGTGCATTTGCATGAAACCATACTTGCCGTAATTCCTCTTCGGTGCAATGTACCCTGTGGCAAGGAGTCGAAAAACTCACAGTAGTCGAGTAGGGGTGAGGGATGCAGGTCGTTGATCAACAGTCAATTACTGAGTTCCGTGACAACGGAGTAACAATCATTCGCGGGTTGTTCAGCCCAGAAGAAGTAGATGTCATTGAACGCGGCATTGAACGGAATTTGGCCGAACCTGGTCCCATGTTTAAAGTGGCCAGCACTCCTGATGACCCAGGGAAGTTCGTTGAAGACTTTTGCAACTGGAGCCGAATAGATGAATTCCGTCAGATCGCATTCGAATCGAAGGCAGCAGACGTTGCCCTCGCTTTGATAGGTGGCAATACAGTTCGACTTTTTCATGATCACATGCTGGTGAAAGAGCCAGGAACACTGCAGCACACACCATGGCACCAAGATCAGCCGTACTACAACGTGGACGGCGCCATGAATGTTTCCATGTGGGCGCCCGTTGATCCTGTTGCGCCCGAATCGACCTTGGAGTTTCTTGCGGGCTCACACAAGATGGGGTGGCTCATGCCGCGGACCTTTATGGACAATCAAGCCAAATGGTTCCCCGAGGGCAGCATGTCAGAGATCCCTCAGATTGAGGCGGACCGGGAGAGTTTCGATATTCGCGGCTGGGCAATGGAACCCGGCGATGCCGTTTTCTTTCACATGCTCACCATTCATCATGCTTATGGCGTTCCAGGAAAGAATCGTCGCCGCGCATTTTCATTACGGTTCCTCGGCGATGACATGGTGCACGCACCACGCGACTGGGTAACCTCCCCCAACTTCGATGGCCTGAATTTGGAAATACCTGCGGGCGCTCCCATGGAACACGAACTCTTTCCTCTGTTGCGCGCATGAGCCCAGAGATTTCCGCGGAATGGATCCACGAAGGAAACTCCCTGCGTCGATCGGTCACCTGCGCAACTTTCATGGCTGGCATTGATCTCGTTGGTCGCGTGGCAATTGCCGCTGAGGACATGGATCATCATCCGGATATTGATATCCGCTGGCGCACGGTGACATTTGTACTGAGCACTCATTCAGCCGGCACTGTGACAGATCTGGATTTCGAACTTGCGCAAAGAATTGATGCGCTCATTCAGTCTCAGAACTAGGCTGATCACGTGGGTTCCCGGAGTTACGACATTGTCTGGGGAACCGCGTTGCGCACCACCACACATCTGCACAAATTCGTGCACTGGGCAAGCAGAGGAAAACTGGGGCGCACATTCCCGGGTGGCGCGCAGGTCGTGTGGATCACCACTCTCGGTCGAAAGTCAGGGCAATGGCGAAGAACACCATTACTTGCCGTTCCCGTTGACGGTGGGTGGGGAATTGCTGGATCAAATGCAGGTCAAGAAAAAGTTCCGGGTTGGGTCTACAACGTGGAGTCACATGACCAGGGAACACTAGAAATTGATGGCAATGACATGCAGGTGACATTCACGCAAGTGCATGGTGAATTGAAAGATCGCATTTATTCGGGTCTGGCCGCGCAATGGTCGGCCTATGACATGTACAAAAGAAACATTAAGCGGGAAATTCCCGTTTTCCTTGTAAAGCCAATGAACTCTTAGGCTTTTGCCAAATTCAGTAAGTAATCGCCGTAACCACTTTTCAGGAGTGGCTGAGCAAGTTCGCGAAGTTGCGCTGAAGTAATCCATCCATTGCGCCAAGCAACTTCTTCCACACAACCGATTTTGGTTCCCGTGCGATCCTCCATGACGCGAACAAACTCACCGGCATCCTGCAAAGTTTTGAAAGTGCCGGTGTCCAGCCATGCTGTTCCGCGTTCAAGCACGGTGACACTCAGTTGTCCTTTGTTCAGGTAGTGGTCGTTCACAGCCGTGATCTCGAGTTCACCACGAGCAGATGGACTGATTGCTTGAGCAACGCCCACCACACTGCTGTCATAGAAATACAGACCCGGAACAGCAAAGTTACTCTTGGGTTGAGCGGGCTTCTCTTCAATAGAAATCTCCACGCCGTCTGCGCCGAACTCCACAACACCGTATTCACTGGGATTTGCAACTTCGTAGGCAAAAACATGTCCACCGATCACCGATGTGAGATCAGAGAGCTTGCGGCCCAGGCTGGGTCCATAAAAAAGATTGTCGCCAAGAATCAAAGCTGCACTGTCACCTGCCAAAAATTTTTCAGCAATGAGGAAAGCCTGCGCCAGTCCTTCAGGTTTCGGTTGCACCTCGTAGGTGATTGTCATGCCCCAATCAGAGCCATCGCCAAGCAGTCGAGAGAAACTATCTGAGTCCTCAGGAGTGGTGATGATCAGAACCTCGCGCAACCCCGCTGCCATCAAAGTTGCCAGAGGGTAGTGGATCATGGGTTTGTCGTAGACCGGTAAGAGTTGCTTGCTGACCCCTTTGGTAATCGGCCACAAACGGCTGCCGGTACCCCCCGCGAGAATGATCCCCTTCATGGCGCGAGGCTATCGAATCGCAGGCGACAAAGTGTCACGGTGCCACCATGTGGGTTAGCCATTGAGCAGAAACGGATTTTCATAGAGTTGAAATCCATCTCTCACGGTGAACCCGGCAAGAGTCGGGTGAGTCATGGTAAAAATCGCCTCACATGGTTCATCAATGATGATGCCCCACCCTCGCTCGAGGAAAAAGTCCTGCAACTGTCCTTCAGCAAGCCGACTGTGAGTGCCCACTCCCATTAACTGTGCGTGGTCTTGAACTGCGCGAGCCTCCGCGTGCAATAAATCGAACTCAACTCCCTGCACATCTATATGTAGAAGATCAATCCGAGGGTTGCCTAACGCGCCAAAGAGATCTTCTAAACGGACTGCCGAGACTTTTTTGTGCGGCAAATGTGCACCCCTGTAGTCGGTGCCGGAGTCAGGCATGGTGCACACCGCCAGTCCCATGTCCATGGCGTCAACATCAGGGAACTCCAGCACGGTGTTTTCGTGCCACCCGGCGGCAAGGAGCACGAGCATTGGTGCGGTGGAGTTTCGAGCACCCTCCAATATTTCTTCGGATGAGCCCTCAATGAGTTCGACATCAATGCCATTGTCATGAGCATGGCGAACAGCCCACCGAGCATGTTCTGCGTGTGCTTCAATCGCAACGCCGCGGCCTGCTAGCCCCCTGTCCCGGGCGCCAACTAGGCCACTGACGACCCACGGCGCCCACCCTGCACCAACTTCCATGACCCAAAAGTCACTTTGTGCCCGTTCCAATGCGAGTGCAAGTCCTACATACTCTTCAGCTTCAGAGCGATAGCCATCGTCGGGAATGGGCAACTCTGAACTCACCGTATTGGCCAACTCCTGTGGAGCCCAAGACAACATTGACATGCGAGTGCGCACACCCATCCAATCGACGAAAAAATCTGGATCCTGATGAATGGGTAACTGAGTACGCAGTGATTCAAGAAGTGCCGGGTAATTCTCAGTGGGGCACGGAATTGTGACGCCATTGCCGAGAGATAGCACTCGTGGCGTGTCAGGAATTGAATGTGCATTGGATTCAGGCTTTTTCGCGCCGAAGAGACCCATGTCGGAAGAATATAGTCGTAACCGGTGTGACCGCGTGAGTCATTGATAGGCATGATGTCCCGGTGGCGCCATCAACTCAAGTCAATGTGATTAGTTGTGAGTCGGTGTACAAGTCGTATGGAGATCGCCCACTCCTTGCCGATGTATCCATTGGGGTAGCCAGGGGTGAACGTGTCGGAGTTGTTGGTCGAAATGGCGCAGGTAAGAGCACACTGCTGCGTGTACTCGCGGGTGGTGAAACACCAGATGCGGGGCGCGTCACCCGAGGAACCAATGTTGTGATCGGTGAGCTCGACCAGGTCGGTGAGTTTGGGGCCAACCAAACAGTCCGGGAACTTGTTCTGGGTGACCGTGAGGATTATGAGTGGGCGGGTGAAGCCTCCACTCGAGAAATTCTCACCGAACTCCTCGGCGGGTTCGAATCTGAGCAACTAGATCGAGTGGTTGCGCAACTCTCGGGGGGTGAGCGACGTCGAGTTCATCTGGCCGCCCAATTAATTCGCGATGTCGATGTCCTCTTCCTTGATGAACCCACCAACCACCTCGATGTGGAAGTGATCGCGTGGTTGGCTGAACATCTGAAGAAGCGAACAAAGATCGCAGTGGTCACCGTCACTCACGATCGATGGTTCCTTGACGAAGTCTGCGACCACATGTGGGAAGTCGTTGGCGGGAGCGTTGAGGAATATGACGGCGGTTACTCCGCATACGTATTGGCAAAAGCGGAACGCATGAGACAGGAAGCCGCGAGCGAATCTCGGCGACAGAATCTCATGCGCAAGGAACTTGCATGGCTTCGTCGA
>CAZVLV010000067.1:0-7454 GCA_964628015.1 uncultured Aquiluna sp.
ACAACAAGGTCATTCTGTAGTTCGCACTCGTGAACCTGGTGGAACTCCAGCGGCTGAGGCGATTCGTCACCTTGTGCTGAGCCACGATTACGCCGGACTGAACCCGCGCAGTGAAGCACTGTTGTTTGCAGCAGCCCGCGGGGACCATGTGGATCGCGTGATTCGGCCGGCCCTTGAGCGCGGCGATATTGTTATTTGTGATCGCTATATTGATTCATCCGTTGCTTACCAGGGTGTGGCGCGCCAATTGGGTGTGGAATGGGTTCGCAATTTGAGTATGTGGGCCACCAATAACCTGACACCCGATCTCACCATAGTGTTGACGATTGACCCGGAAGTAAGTCTTGCCAGAGTCACCAACCATGATCGACTCGAATCGGAACCGTTGGAATATCACCGCTCGGTCACTCAGGCTTTTCTCGATGTGGCAGCGCAGGAGCCTTCGAGGTACTTGGTGGTCGATGCATCTCAGGAAATTGACATCATCTCGCAATTGATTCGAGAGCGCGTTGATCACGAATTAGCGTCCCCGTCATGACAACCGTGACGGATCCCGCACCCATTTGGGAATCACTGATTGGACAACCCGATGCAGTGAGCAAGTTGACCAAAGCTGTTGCCGATGCTGAGCTGATTCGTCACGGTGAAGCTGGCCCGGGCATGACCCATGCTTGGTTGATAACTGGGCCACCAGGATCCGGACGCTCAACGTCGGCCACGGCATTTGCTGCGGCCCTTGTGTGTCCACTCAACGGTTGCGGTCAATGTCAGGTGTGTCGCATGGCGCCGGTAGGTGGCCATCCCGATGTCCACATCATTACTCCATCCGGTTTGTCTTACGGAGTGGAGGATGCCCGTGAGTTAGTCCGCCTGTCGTCGCTTGCGCCCATAGACAGTCCGTGGCGAGTTATTGTGGTCGAAGATGCCGATCGGCTCACCGTTCAGGCATTTGATTCACTACTTAAAAGTCTCGAAGAACCTACACCGCACACGGTATGGGTGTTGTGTGCACCGAGTGTGGAAGATGTCTTACCGACAATTATTTCGCGCACGCGCCATCTGTCACTGCGTACACCGACAACAGCGGATGTACGGGATTTACTCATCACCACCTACTCAGTTGATCCAGCTATGGCGGCTTTTGCCGCTCGTGCTTCGCAGGGTCACATTGGCCGTGCCAGAGGCTTAGCCCTCGAAGAATCTTCTCGACTTCGCAGACAATCCGATTTACGCACCGTGTTCGGTTTGCGCGATGTCCCTTCATGCGTCAGTGCAGCGGGTACTTTGGTTGCTTCTGCCACGGAGGCGGCAAACACAAGATCGGATTCCCTCGACGCACGTGAAGATGAACAGCTGAAGGCTTCTTTCGGTATCGAAGAAGGCACTCGTGTCACAGGACCTTCGAAGAAAACAGTTGATGCTGCCAAGAAGCAACTCCTGGCAACCCAAAAGACGCGACGAAAGCGCATGATCCGCGATGAAGTGGATCGGTCCCTTGTCGACCTCCTTGGACTGTACCGAGATGTTCTCCTTATTCAGCTGGGTAGTGATTTGGAGTTAATCAATCAAGAAATGCGTCCGCAGTTGGAGCAGCTCGCAATTCGGGGGAGTGCAGCAGATTCGACCCGCATCCTTGAAGCAATCGAGTACACACGTAAATCAGTGGGGGCCAATACTCCACCGCTTCTCGCGGTGGAGGCCCTCATGATCGCGATCAAAGATCCGCGGCTCGCTCCAGGCCGTATGAATACGCAATAAGCGCCTGAGCCGCTGACTGAAGATCTGAGTTCATGTCAATACTCGGTGCGGCCATGAGTGTCGCGGCAGCGGCAAGCAACGTGTCGTAGCTATCGCAGCCCGCTCGCAAGCGTTCACTGATCACAATGGCCGCTGACTCTGCTGTGGTTGCGGCGGCAGTGTTGGGTAGTTGCATTCGGAGTTCGTGAAGTACCGCAAGCCGCTCTACCAATGCGTTCAGTGCGGGTGCAGCAGCGGAATCCGCAGCACGCAATTCAATTGCGGCATCAGGGTGGATTGTTCGAATCCCTGAATGTAGTTGAAGGATCTGAGTGCGCACAGTGATGTAACGCATGACATCGTCTTTCCCAACTGCTCCGCGTGGAAGTGCTTTCACAGGTTCTACAGGTGCGCTTTCCCGGGGTGCGGGACCAATTGACTTCCACTTTCGAAAACTCACTAAAGAGGTCACCGCCCCGATTCCGGTGAGTAACCACCAGCCTGGGGTCAGGGTGAGTGCACCCGCGGCACCCGTCATGACTGCGAACCCAGCGCCACCCACTGCGCCGAAACGAATGGAATCTCGGCGCACCGTGTATGCCCGTTGAATTTTGCGGTGCTCTTGTATCGCCTTCTTGTGCACCTTTGTCAGTGATCGATTCCCTGTTGCCGCTTGAAATGAGTCAAACAGGTTCAATCCTCGAGCGAGTCCTTGTTCCACCATGGTGGCAATCTCTGCCGGGGTGGGTCGCTGTCGGGTCACCGATATACCGTAAGCCGTATGCCCCGAGGTCGTGCACGCAGATCGCGAGTTGCCGCCTCCACAATGGCTTCCATTGTCGTGTTGGCAGGTTGCGCTGCGCCCTCACCCACACCTCCTGCTGCGCCCACGGTCGCGGAAACCATTCCTGCAGATGTGAGTGCCTTTTATTCCCAGGATCTGGAATGGCGCAATTGCGGTAACGCTGACTGCACCACCTTTGTTGTTCCTCGTGATTACTCGGATCCCTCGGGTGCAACGATCTCACTGTCCATGACACGCGTTCGCGCAACCGGTGAATCAATTGGATCACTTTTTGTCAATCCTGGTGGCCCGGGTGGTAGTGCGGTTGAGTACGCGAAGGCGGCCGATTTTATTGTTACGGATCAGATCCGAGAAGCATTTGATGTTGTGGGCGTCGACCCGCGAGGTGTGGGCTTGAGTGAACCCATTGAATGTTTAACCGATGAACAAAAAGATCTCTTTATTGGTGGTGAAGTCACCCCCGATACCTCTGTGGAAGAACAACGTTTGATTATGGATTCTGAGGTTGTGGGGTCTGCTTGTGACGCGAAAGGCAATCCGCTCATTGCACACATGTCCACGGTCGAAGTTGCCAGAGACATGGATATAGCCCGTGCGCTTGTCGGCGATCCCGTCATGAACATGGTGGGCAAGAGTTACGGCACGGCAATTGCGGCCACCTATTCCCAGATTTTTCCCGAGCGGGTCGGGCGCATGGTCCTTGATGGTGTACTTCCCACGTACCTTGATCAATTGGAAGTGACCCGTGAGCAGGCATTGGAGTTTGAAGTCCTTCTGAGTTACTTCGTTGAAGATTGTTTAGGCCAATCTGATTGTCCACTCAGCGGAAATGTTGAGCAAGGTGTTCAGCAGATCCGTGATTTTCTTTTTGCATTAGATTCGCAGCCGTTGGTGGGTAGGGGTGGGCGTGAGCTCACCGAGGGTCTCGCGGCGTATTCGATTTTGACGTACCTTTACTTCCCTTCATCAGATTTTGCTCAATTGCGGCCGGCACTGAATGCTGCCATGGCCAAGGCCGATCCGAATCCATTACTGGAACTCGTGGATCGTCGAATAAATCGCGCACCAGATGGTCGTTACACAGACAATTCGACAGATGCTTTCTATGCGGTCTCGTGCCTCGATCTACCTGTGGACGCCACCGTCGATCAGATTCGTGAATTTGCGAACGAGTTATCGGTGAGTGCGCCAACATTTGGCGAAGCACTTGCTTGGGGCGCTCTAACCTGTAGGACCTGGCCGTATCAGGCAGGACCAAAACCTGAAATCACTGCAGGCACTTCACCACCCGTCATGATTGTGGCAACGGAATTTGATCCGGCAACCCCTGCTCGCTGGGGCTTTGATTTGGCCGAGCGTTTGGGCAACGCCGAGGTTGTTGAGTGGCAGGGCGGTTACAACCACACCGGCTACTTCGAGGGAAGTGACTGTGTCACAGATCGGGTGGATTCCTTTCTTCTCGAGGGAGTGATCAGTCCTGGCACCACCACCGTCTGTTCCTGATACCCCTAAGGGGTATAGTGTCATTCATGACACCTGGTTACGGGGCAGACAAAGACGCGGTACTCAAGCGACTCAAGCGCATCGAAGGACAGGTGCGTGGCATTGAGCGCATGGTGGAAGAAGACACCTACTGCATCGATGTCCTCACCCAGGTCTCAGCAGCGACAAAAGCGCTCCAGTCGGTTGCGCTCGTGCTCGTGGGGGATCACCTCAACCATTGTGTCGCCGATGCGATGGCCCAAGGTGGCACAGATGCACAGGAAAAAATTCAAGAAGCCCAAGATGCAATTGCTCGACTCGTGAGGAGTTAGACACCATGCCAGAGAAGAACATCAAAGTCGAAGGAATGACCTGTGATCACTGTGTCAATGCTGTCACAGATGAACTCAACAAAATCAGTGGCGTTACTGGTGTGAACATTGCTCTCAACACTGAGGCACCCACTCCGGTAAACATTGTTGCCGACAATGACATCAGCGACGCAGACATTAAGGCTGCTGTTGAAGAAGCCGGTTACACAATCGCCCCTGCATAGTCATGGCTTCCCTTACCGGCACAAATCTACCGGTGGTTGAACTTGCCGTTGGCGGCATGACCTGTGCATCATGTGCGGCGAGAGTGGAGAAGAAACTCAACAGACTTCCGGGCGTTGTTGCCACGGTCAATTACTCTACCGAGAAAGCAACAATTCAACTTCCCATCAACCTGTCGGTGGCTGACGCAATCGCCACGATTGAGGCCACCGGTTACACCGCTGCCGCTGTGACCCATGAAGCTTCCGACAACTCTGAAGAGCGATCTCTCAAGTTGCGGTTAGTTATTTCAACAATTCTTACTCTCCCCGTTGTACTTCTCGCAATGGTTCCGCCGTTGCAATTTGATTATTGGCAATGGGTGTCCCTTGTTCTGACGACTCCCGTAGTCCTGTGGGGTGCATGGCCATTTCACCGTGCAACCTTGATCAACCTTCGCCACGGCAACACCACCATGGACACTTTGATCTCACTTGGTGTCTCGGCCGCGTATCTCTGGAGCCTGTATGCACTGATTTTCGGCTCCGCGGGTGAGCCCGATATGCGCATGCAGTTCAGTTTCTTCCCGAGTCACACCGCTGGAGTCAGTGAGATCTACTTTGAGGTTGCCAGTGCGGTCACAGTCTTCCTTCTTCTCGGTCGCTACCTTGAAGTGAGGGCCAAGGCCAAGAGCAGCCAAGCGTTATCTGCACTGCTATCCCTAGGTGCACAAGAAGTCACTGTTGTGGAGGGTGGTCAGGAGCGCACCATTCCTATTGAATTCCTCGCCGTGGGTGACCAATTTGTTGTGCGTCCTGGTGAGCGCATTGCCACAGATGGCATTGTTATTGACGGTAACTCTGCTGTAGATGCCAGCATGATTACGGGTGAGCCCATTCCTGTTGACGTTGATCCAGGATCAGTCGTTGTGGGTTCAACAGTGAATGAGAATGGCCGACTCATCATTGAAGCGACAGCGGTCGGTGCTGACACTGCACTGGCGCGAATCACTCGCATGGTTGAGCAGGCTCAGGCAGGAAAGGCTCCCGTTCAACGCCTTGCTGACCGGATTTCGACGGTCTTTGTTCCTTTCGTTCTGGTTTTGTCTGTCCTTACCCTCATTGGTTGGTTGATTGTCGACTCCAATGTCACATTCGCCTTTACCGCTGCGGTAGCTGTGTTGATCATTGCCTGCCCGTGTGCATTGGGTCTAGCAACACCGACGGCACTCATGGTGGGGACGGGAAGGGGTGCTCAGTTGGGCATCCTGATTCGAGGCCCACAGATTCTGGAGTCCACGCACAAGATCGACACAATCGTTCTTGACAAAACGGGCACGGTCACCACGGGTCGAATGTCCGTGCATGCTGTTCACGCGGCACCAGGTGTGTCCGAGTCTGAGCTACTGCTCATTGCGGGAGCCATTGAATCAGCATCGGAGCACCCGATCGGCACAGCGATTGTGACCAATGCACGGGAACGCGGCGATCTTCCTGCCGTCACCGACTTCCTTGCGATTCGTGGCGGGGGTGTCCAGGGATCAGTGAATAGCAAACCTACTCTTGCTGGTAGCCCACAATGGATTTCTCAGAAACTCACCACCAGTATCAACGATCCTTGGGTCAAGGAGTATCAAGGCCAAGGCAGGACCGTGGTTGCTGTTGCTCACAGTGGTGAGTTGCTCGGGTTCATTGCCGTTGCAGACACCATCAAGCCCGATTCGAAGGAGGCTATTGCACAATTCACAGCCTTGGGACTCACTCCCATTCTTCTGACAGGTGACAACACGCTCGCGGCTGAATCAATTGCCAAGCAAGTGGGTATCAGTCGAGTGTATTCCGAAGTGCTTCCGCATGACAAAGTTGATGTCGTTACTCAACTTCAGTTGGATGGCAAAGTTGTTGCTATGGTCGGTGACGGCGTCAATGATGCTGCAGCGCTTGTCCAGGCAGATCTTGGAATGGCCATGGGATCTGGTACAGACGTTGCGATTGAAGCAAGTGACATCACACTGGTAAATAGCAATCTCGGCAGCGCTGCTACCGGTATTCGACTCGCCCGCAAAACACTTTCCACCATTAAAGGTAATTTGTTTTGGGCATTTGCCTACAACGTTGCTGCAATCCCTCTTGCGGTGGCAGGACTTCTCAATCCTATGATTGCCGGCGCCGCCATGGCTTTCTCGAGTGTTTTTGTTGTGACGAACAGTCTGCGGTTACGCAAATTCCATTAGTCGATCAGAGTGTTCCATCAATCATTCGACAAGGAATAAGTTCATTCTCACTCAGGTGATAACTCGAACACACACGGTGATAGCCATCGGCAATCACCAAAGGAACACCTGTGGTGTAATCACCGCGCACCAACAACACGGGTGAAAGCTTCAATCCTTGGGCAACTTTGGTGATGTCTCTTTTCACCGCAGGGTCATCCATGTCTAGCAAGTCGAGTTTCGCGGAACGCAAAACATCTTTGGCTGGATGCATCACAATCGGTGCCTTCTTCAGCTTCGCTACAAGTTTCTTAGCTTGTGCAGGCGAGGTCAGCAAATTCAGATACGACTCTGCGGCAGGGTAGTCGTGGTTATCGGGTACAGACTGCCAGAGCATGAGGGGTACAGGAACAAGTGCTGCTTCAAGTGACTCTTTCTTGGATTCCTTGACATTCTTTTTCGATGCTGCCTTGGCCATACCTGATCCTCCTCTACCCTCGCATGGAACACCCATGAGTGCCAGTAGTCTAAGCGGGCTCATAAATGGAGCAGGCCGCCTTAGCTCAGGGGTAGAGCAACGCACTCGTAATGCGTAGGTCCGGGGTTCAAATCCCCGAGGCGGCTCGAACGGAAATCTCTATTTCGCGGGGTATTCGGGAGTAGGTCACAATCCCGCTTGCGTTCG
>CAZVLV010000068.1:0-7224 GCA_964628015.1 uncultured Aquiluna sp.
ATAGTCACCAAAAGCATCGAGAACAGTAAGGATTGTTTCAAAGAGCCCATCAATTGCATAAAAAGAATCGGGAAGTGCGACCCGGCGAACAACCGAACAGGCAACATCTCCTTCGTTCCATTGTTGACCCGCTAAATCAGCGGTCATATTCATGTAACCGCGAAGAATCACATGGAAACCATTAATGCGTTCACATGATCGAGCATTCATTTTATGCGGCATAGCTGACGATCCGACCTGCCCCGGGAGAAATCCTTCGGTTGCCAATTCCTGGCCCGCCATCAAGCGAACGGTTGTTGCAAAGTTCGAAGGACCCGATGCTAATTGCACAAGCAGTGACGTGACATCGAAATCAAGGGATCGTGGGTATACCTGACCAACACTGATAAAGGTGTGATCAAATCCAAGATGAGCAGCGATTCGAGATTCAAGTTGTTGAAGAGATTGATCATTGCCATTGAGCAAGGTCAACATGTCTTGTGAAGTACCCACCGGCCCTTTCATGCCACGCAACGGATACCTGTTGAGTAAATCTTCAAGTCGATCAAATGCAATGAGCAATTCCTCAGCGAAAGAAGCCATTCGTTTGCCCAATGTGGTGATTTGAGCAGCAACATTGTGTGAACGCCCAGCCATGGCTTGCTCTGAGTAAGCAACAGCAAGCCCACTTAAGCGATCCAGCGCTGCGACAGACTTGTCACGGATCAATTCGAGGCTTGAACGAATTTGCAGCTGCTCAACATTCTCCGTGAGATCCCGCGATGTCATGCCAAGATGCGCATACTCGAAGCCAGCGAGAGAGTTGAATTCTTCAATCCGCGCTTTGACATCGTGTTTCGTCACTCGCTCACGGGCATCAATGGAGTCCAGATCCACGTGATCAATCACTGCTTGGTAGCGGTCAATGGCCTCACTAGGAATGTCCACTCCGAGTTCGTTCTGTGCGCGCATTACCGCAACCCACAGTTTGCGCTCCATCCGGATTTTGTTGTGCGGGGACCAGATGTGAACCATGTCCGCCGACGCGTATCGAGCCGCAAGCACGTTGCTCGGGATATCGGCCTGGGAGTTGATCACCCGCCTATCCTTCCACCTCTGGATTTAGTGAAGGGAAATGCGCCCGTCTGCTGCGAGTTGGGCGATATCCCCGCGAAAATGGGAACCCGCGATCGTGATCAGCGCCGCGGCATCTGTTGCCCGATTGCGCGCCTCCATCAGGGTCTCGGCATGGGCGGTAACTGAGAGCACTCGCCCTCCAGAGGTGAGTAGCTCTGAATCCTGCAATCGAGTGCCTGCGTGGTACACGGTGACATTGCCCAGGCTTTCCGCTTGCTCGATCCCTGTGATCGAATCACCCGTACGTGGTCGAGCGGGATATCCATCTGCGGCAACGACCACCGTGACCGCATAACCATTCCGCCACCGGAGTGGGGGAAACTGGGATAAGCGACCCGTGGCGGCGGCGAAGAGGAACTCACCGAGGGGTGAATCCAATTGATCGAGGACAACTTGAGTTTCCGGATCTCCAAAGCGAGCATTAAATTCAATAACGCGCACCCCGCGCGATGTCATTGCTAGACCGGCATACAACACCCCCACAAAAGGGGTTCCTCTTGTACGGAGGGCAGCTGCCATTGGTTGGAGCACGCGTTCGGTTACTTCGCGTACAACATCGGATGGAACCCAGGGCAAAGGTGAATATGCCCCCATGCCACCAGTGTTGGGCCCCGAATCACTTTCACCCACTCGCTTGAAGTCTTGTGCAGGCTGCATGGAAACAACGGTCGTGCCATCAGAGATACCAAAGATGGACACCTCCGGTCCATCAAGGAACTCCTCAATCACAAGTGAGTTTCCCGAGGCTAAGCACGCCCGCGCATGTGCCACTGCCTCAGTGCGATCGTTGGTGACCACAACTCCTTTGCCAGCTGCAAGGCCATCGTCCTTCACAACGTAGGGAGCACCGAAGGCATCGAGAGCATCTTCTACCTGATCCTCAGTGATACACACTCGCGCCATGGCAGTCGGAATATTTGCTTCTGCCATCACTTCTTTGCAAAAAGCTTTGCTGCCTTCGATCAATGCAGCTTCCTTATGTGGACCGAAACACGGGATTCCACGATTCTCTAATTCATTCGCAGCGCCTGCCATCAACGGGACCTCCGGCCCGATAACGACAAGGTCAACGTCTAGCTTTACCGCTAGGTCAGCAATTGCAATTCTGTCTGCGACATCGATTGGAACACAAGGAACCAGTTGCGCGATGCCGGCATTTCCTGGAGCCACATGAATGCTCTGCACGCTCGGGTCTCTCAGCAGTGCAGCGGTGATGGCATGTTCCCGACCACCAGAACCAATCACAAGGCACTTCACAGTGCACACTCCACGCGATCAGTTTTCGTAATGCGCATCAATGACTGTGAAGACTTCGTCCAGAATTTCCAATCCGGTTTTCGCTTCACTTTCTGTAATGACACACGGTGGAACAACGTGCATCCGATTGAAGTTTGCAAAAGGCATGAGACCACGCTTCTTGCATTCCGCGACCAGTTCAGTCATGGCAGGTGATGTGCCACCGTAAGGTGCAAGTGGCTCGCGAGTCTCGCGATTCTTGACAAGATCCAGTGCCCAGAACACCCCGAGTCCGCGAACCTCACCAATGACGGGGTGTTTTTGCATGAGGGCATTGAGCCCTGGCTCCAACACATTTGTGCCAATGCTCGCCGCATTCTCCACGACTTTCTCTTCCTTCATGGCATCGATTGAGGCAACGATTGACGCCGCCGCTAATGGATGTCCTGAGTAGGTAAGACCACCCGGGAATACTTTTTCATCGAATGTCGCCGCGATGTCACCCGACATGACAACACCGCCCACGGGTACATAGCCGGAGTTGGATCCCTTTGCGAAAACAATCAGATCTGGTTGCGCTGCCCAGTTTTGGAATGCAAACCATTTACCCGTGCGGGCAAAACCGGACATTGTTTCATCCGCGATCCAGACAATGTTGTACTTGTCACACAGCGCCCGAACGCCTTCGAGATAACCTGGCGGTGGCACCAAGATACCCGCAGTACCAACAACCGATTCCAAAATGATTGCGCCCACCGTGTTTGGGCCTTCGAATTGGATCACGTGCTCTAAGTGCTGCAATGCGCGTTCTGATTCTTCCTCAGGTGTTGTTGCCCAGAATTCCGAACGATACAAATACGGACCAAAAAAGTGAACTTGTTGTGACGCATATTCATTTGGCCAACGGCGTGGATCTCCTGTTGCTTGGATCGCCGCACCTGTGTTGCCGTGATACGAACGGTAAGCAGACAAAACCTTGTGCTTGTGTGTGTGCAGGCGAGCCATGCGGATCGCATTCTCTACAGCATCTGCGCCGCCGTTAGTGAAAAAGACTTTAGCCATGTTCGGCCCGGCAAGATCCACAATGCGCTGTGCTGCTTCACCGCGCTTGTCATTGGCATGCTGCGGCGCAATTGTTGCCAGCTTGGCAGCTTGCTCTTGAATGGCAGCAATGATCTTGGGGTGTTGGTGTCCAATATTAACGTTGACTAACTGTGACGAAAAGTCTAGGAACTTGTTTCCGTCATAGTCCCAGAAATAACTTCCCTCCGCACCTGCAATGCACATGGGATTGAGGGTTTTCTGAGCGCTCCAGGAATGGAATACGTACTCGCGGTCAAGATCAAAGACACGTTTGCCTTCTGCGGGATCTGCTGTAGTCATGTGGAAACTCTAGGACATCCACTCGCTAAGCCGACCCCGAATGGCATCAGCAGATTGGCGAAGCCCGGTAGCCTCAACTTCCGGAAGGCTCATTTCCGCCATTAACTGCCATCCTCGGAGATCTACCTCCACCGGTAGGCCAATAACCGTGGGGATATCGTCGTAATCGTCACGGAGCCAATTCTCATTCCCTGTCGCCACCTGGAGCGGCAGAACAACTCGATGGCCGACGGCAAGTTCCGCGATGAGATCCACAACAGAATGGGCTGTCGCTGTTGAGGTTCTTGCCGTCCAGTGTGCAAACCATGGCTTCACCAGTGCGCGAACATCTGGTGGAAGTCCCGCAACAAATTTCGCAGCAATCTCTCCTTCGTGTTCCGCAAGCAAACTCCCCAAGGTTGTACGGGCAGATGCCACCTCACTAGGTAGGTCTGCCAGTGAGCGTCCCGAAGTATGTAAATCGATGTATTCCTGCAGTTGCGCATCAGAGACTCCATGCACATAAACGGAAGACCACAACGGCACCACATTCGGTCCATGCTCACCCAGCATGTATCCCAGCACTCTGTGTTGCTTACCTTCGTGCCCAAAATCAGCAGCGATTTCACGCCGAAAGCGAAGTGAATCGTTATACGCCCCCGCCCCGATTACTCGATGTCGATTAAATTGTTGGGCGAATATCTCCACGGCCAACTCAACGGGGTTGGACTGGATCAGAATCAATTCATGACCACGTGCATTCTGAGAGAGGACGTTCGCGTAATACTCGAAAATCGGCCGGTTGGTCAACGCAATAGCATCTCGTGTGGCAGCTATGTTCGGGTCTGGTGCCGGTGTCTCGCCCGCAACCATCACGATTATGTCGGCCTGAATCTTCTCTGGGTCCAATACAGCTTCAATTTCCGGGGCATTAATCGAGTATGCGTCCAGGAGATCAATCTTCAATCCGAAGACACCAGTCTCACTTGCACCACCCCGCCTGCCCACAAGTTGCAGACGATCAGTGGGACCCATCAGTCTTTGGTGAAGAAGTTGCTCACAGACAAGGTGACCAACCGATCCCGATGCACCGATTACTGCAATATCCACGCGCGAACGCTAGCAGTTTTTATCTATGCAAAGCAGATAGTTGGTCACCGTGTTGATTGAAATTGGACTCGGAGAGCCACTCTTCAAAATTTTTGCGCATGGATGGCCATTCGGAATCAAGTATCGAGAACCAGGCAGTGTCGCGGTTTCGACCCTTGACCATGGCGGCTTGTCGAAAAGTTCCTTCGTATGTCATACCGAGTCGAAGCGCAGCATTCCGCGACTCCACATTAAGGGCATTGCACTTCCACTCGTATCGGCGGTATCCCAATTCAAATGCATGACGCATCATGACGAACATTGCATCGGTGGCAACTCGCGACTTTTGTAATGCTGGTGAGTAAGTAATCCACCCCACCTCAATGCTGCGCGCACCTGGATCAATTCTCAAATAGCTTGCCACGCCCGTGGCCTTCTCTGTTTTCCGATCAATGATTGCGTAGAAAAATGGGTCAATGCCGCCCTCGCGTGAAACAACCCAGTCCCGATAGTCCAATTCGGTTGCGAACGGTCCATGTGGCATATACGTCCACAGATGGTCATGACCTGCAAAGGCCGCATGGAGATCCGCGGAGTGGCGATCAGCATTGAGTAGTTCAAGGCGACAGTAGGTACCTTCGAGATTCCCGGAGGGTCGCCGGGGCTCGGGTGAAGCAGGTACCGGCAAACCCACGGGGTTTCCCGATCCATCTAATTCATAGGTCGGGATGTACCGCGCAATGAGTTCCGGTTCCACCGATTAGCCAATCAAGTCATTGATGGCGATCGTGGCATTACGATCCTGACCTACGCCAATGGCGCTGATTCGAGTCCCCGATTTCTGTTCCAGAAAATCAACATATTCGCGAGCGTTCTTGGGCAAATCTGCAAGTGACCTTGCTCCAGAAATGTCTTCACTCCAACCTGGAAGCATCTGATATACCGGTTTTGCATGGTGGAACTCTGTTTGGGTCATGGGAATTTCTTCGGTGCGCTCACCATCAATGTCGTAGGCAACACACACGGGGATCTCATTCCACCCAGTGAGAACATCAAGCTTGGTAAGGAATGTATCCGTCAGGCCATTGACTCGAGTGGCAAACCTAGCGATCGGAACATCGAACCACCCACATCGGCGTGCGCGCCCGGTGGTCACGCCGCGTTCACCACCAATGGTGCGCAGTTTTTCACCATCGGTGTCAAAGAGTTCCGTGGGAAATGGCCCTGATCCCACTCGCGTTGTGTACGCCTTCAAGATTCCCACTACGCGATCAATTCGCGTGGGTCCGATTCCACTTCCTGTGCATGCGCCACCGGCCGTGGGGTTGCTTGAGGTGACAAAGGGATAAGTACCGTGATCGACATCCAGTAGCGTTCCCTGCCCGCCTTCGAGCAACACAACTTTCCCTTGATCTAGTGCCTGATTGAGCAACAACGATGTATCTGTGACCCAAGGCCGCAAGGCATCTGCATACTGCAAGAGGTCATCGACAACGGCATCTACTTCAATTGCACGTCTATTGAAAACCTTGACAAGAACTTGATTCTTGTTGGCAAGAGCACCCTCAACTTTTTGTCTCAGGATTGATTCATCAAAAAGATCCTGGACGCGAATTCCTACACGCGCGATTTTGTCGCTGTACGTCGGACCGATTCCGCGACCGGTTGTACCGATTTGGGCTTTGCCTAGAAAACGCTCAGTAACTTTGTCGAGTGTCACGTGATAACTGGTGATCAAGTGCGCATTTGCACTGATGAGAAGTTTTGATGTGTCGATTCCTTGTGCATTCAGTCCAGCTATTTCCTGCAACAACACTGCAGGGTCAATGACGACGCCGTTTCCGATGACCGGAATAACTTCAGGCGTGAGGATTCCACTTGGTAAAAGGTGAAGCGCAAACTTCTTGTCACCTATAACAACGGTGTGCCCCGCATTGTTTCCACCTTGATAACGCACAACATAGTCAACGCGATCACCAAGGAGGTCGGTTGCTTTTCCTTTTCCTTCGTCGCCCCACTGGGACCCGAGGAGAACAATTGCTGGCACCGCGAAAGGTTATCGGACGCCAACGGGATTAGTGCGTGCCCACCAAGTAACTTCCCAATGCTGAGCCTGAAATCCAACCCGCCTCCACGCGTGGTCGATCAGAGTAGGAATCACCCGCCATGAAGATTTCGTCGCGTGGTCCCGCATAAAAAAGTGGTTCACTCAGGGTTGTGCCCTCAACCGGCTTGGCAAATGTCCACCGATGCGCACTTGTCCATACGGGTTCGCTCACGCAACCCAACATCTTCTGCACCGCGCTCACTGCGAATGGAATCACGCCCGATGGATCCGTGAGGTGATGTGAACTCAACACCGGGTGAACATGAGCAACGAGTGCTGGTGCATGGTCACCTCTGCGTGAGCCATCGTTCGCG
>CAZVLV010000069.1:0-2882 GCA_964628015.1 uncultured Aquiluna sp.
ACTTCTCTACGCCGTTATCTCTGCAATCATCGGTGGAATCTTTTTCGAGATTTTCTCTCGGACAAAAGAGGACTGAAGCGTCCTTGGAATCACACACTGATCCGGGTGTCACCATGCGAACTCTCGGGATAACCTTGACTTGGTAACGGGGGCCAGAACTGAGTCTTGAGCAAGAGAGGTATCCATGTCCTACCTTGCTAACTTGTTTACTCGGCCAGCCAGAGCCATTGCCCTAAGTTTTGCTGTCGCCATCGGGATTGGTACTGCCCTTCTATCACTGCCTATATCTACCGCCGAAGGGGTTCGAGCACCTTTTGTAGACGCTCTGTTCACTGCCACATCTGCTGTTTGCGTGACAGGTCTAACAACTGTTGACACTGGCACATATTGGTCTCCCATGGGAAAAGCAATTATTGCTCTTCTCATTCAGATCGGAGGCCTTGGAATCATGACTCTGGCCACGCTGATCGCTGTAGTGTTCTTTAGGCGCATTGGCCTTAGGACACGCATATCTGCTCAAGCAGAAACCAAAACAATGTCCGCTTATGAGTTCAAAGGAATTCTGAAAAGAATTATCACTTTGACAATCTTAGTAGAGGTGATTCTTGCAACACTTCTCATTACCCGCTTTACGACCGCTTATGACATGCCCTTTAGCGAAGGGGTGACTTCAGGAGTCTTTCACGCAATCTCAGCATTCAATAATGCCGGCTTTGGTTTGTACAGTGACAGCCTGATGGGATTCGCCACTGATCCTTGGATACTGCTATCTATTGCGGGTGCAGTAGTCATTGGTGGACTCGGATTTCCAGTGATCATTGAATTGAAGTCACATTGGCGGCACCCTGCCAGCTGGTCAGCCCTATCTCGTGTGACTGTTGCTATGACACTATTTCTCTTGTTTATCGGGACCTTGGGATTTCTTGTTGCTGAAAGCGACAATGATCGCACCTGGGGTGGCATGGGGGCCGGTGACCAGTTGCTCAATTCATTCTTTGCGTCAGTTATGCCGCGCACTGCTGGCTTCAACTCCGTGAATGTCGCAAGCATGCAACCTGAATCGATCGCTCTCACTGAAGTGCTCATGTTTATTGGCGGAGGAAGCGCGGGAACAGCAGGCGGAATAAAGATCACCACAGTTGGCATACTCTTGTTTGCCGTATGGGCTGAGTTGCGTGGACGACCCGATGTCGAGATCGGACTCAAGAGGATTAACTCGGATACTCAACGCCAGGCATTGTCCGTAGTGATGCTCGGCTTTATCATTCTTATAATTGGTACAACGCTTTTAGTTATTACTACCCCACATCCATTCAGTCAGGTAATCTTTGAAGCAATCTCCGCATTTGGAACAGTTGGACTTTCCCTCGGAATAACTGCGGAGTTGCCTGACACGGCGAAATACATTCTCATAGCACTCATGTTCGCGGGTCGAATAGGACCATTAACTTTTGCCTCTGCACTTGCTATGCGGTCAACAACGCGCCTCCACCGCAGGCCCGAAGAAAGGATGTCCATTGGCTAAGTACAAAGAACCCGTGATTGTTATCGGTCTGGGTCGATTTGGACTCTCACTAGCCCGCGAGCTCACTGCGCTCGAGGTACCTGTTCTCGCGGTTGATTCACAGATGGAGGCGGTGCAGCACGCTTCCTTCACCGTACCTAACTCGATTGCTGCCAACTGCACTGATATTGATGCACTGCGACAACTTGGTGCTGGGGACTTCACTCGAGCAGTCGTGGCAATTGGGTCAAACATGGAGGCAAGCATTATCACCACTTCATTGCTTTCAGATCTTGGCGTGTCTGATATTTGGGCAAAAGCGAGTACAACTCAACATGCGCGAATTCTTCATCGCATTGGCGCTCATCACGTGGTGCAGCCCGAACACGACATGGGAGAGCGAGTCGCTCATCAAATTTCAAACCGTGTACTTGACTATATTGAAATAGACAGTGGCTGGGTTTTGGCAAAGGCACACCCCCCCAAGGACTTGGTAGGAATACCACTTGGGGGAACCAAGATCAGATCAAAGCGTGGGGTGACTGTAGTAGCCGTCAAAACACCATACAAAGGCGGATTTACGCACTGCGATGCAAACACAGTACTTTCCTATGGCGATGACATCATGATCATGGGAAGCCCTGAAGACGTGCAAAAGTTTGTGGAAAGCTAACTCACGATTTTCCACGTGTACCGATTCCAATTGTTATCGCAGGACTCAATTCACCGCACAATGCGGGCAACTCCTTTGCAATTGGTTTTCATCGAACCTAATCCACATCAAGCTAGGTAAACGCGAATCAACTGGTCATTAATTCAGGTTAACGAGGTATCTCACGGAAAAAGCAGTCCGTGTCTTCCTCGCCTTTCATGGCTAGTGGCCATACTTTCGAGCACTTGGGAAAATACATGGATCCGTCAGTTTGTGAGAGGCGGCCACTCACTGTCCCTACGCCCGTAGCTAAAGCGCCACCCGGCATGACAATGGTGACTCGGTAACTCCCCTGGGATTGCTCACCTACAGCCACACCTACCGTGACTGGCTTTGTTTTTCGACCGTCGCGGTGACGAAACTGCAGGGTGCCGCGATAGGTGGATTCACCTGCTCCGGCCTTTCGCAGTTTCAATTCATAGCCGATTCTGTTCTGGGTGAGTGACAATGTCTTCCACTCCCCCGCAAGATTTGGCGGCGTGTTTTGCATGGGAGATCCGTGAGCGACTGCTCCCGATGTGAGCGTTACGAAAGCCACGACGGTCGCGAATGCAATGCGTAACATGCCGAACCTCCCATGTGTATCGATGCATTGAAGCCTATTGCTGGAATTCAGATGGTGCTAGCTGACCAATCACTCGAATGCGGCCAGATGTATCTGCCTTC
>CAZVLV010000069.1:2892-7184 GCA_964628015.1 uncultured Aquiluna sp.
ATCAGGGGCAATTCCGGTCAGGTCAATGATGTTTGCTTGGTGTCCTACCAAAATAAGCACACCATTTTTGCCTCTGTGGTCACGAATAATTTTTTGTGTAAGCCGCTTCTTCCGTTCCGCCACCTGTTCAGATGCAGTAAATACTGAATCAAGTGCAGGTGTTGTGCGGACCTTTCCAAGACCCAGCAGCGTTGCCGTGTCAATTGCCCGACACCATCGACTGGAACGAACACCAGCAATGGGAATGTCCTGTGATCTAAATTCCCTTCCAATGTCACGAGCCTGTGAACGTCCTTGTGCAGAAAGCTGACGTTGGGAGCTGCAGTCACCCAACCTGAAGCCTGGAGGATCTCCTCCACCCGGAGCGATCGCGTGGCGCATCAGAACAACAAGACCAGGATCATCTCGCATCTGGGCGAAGAGGTCATTCGCTTGCGCCTGGGCAGGAGAAATAGCTCCCACAGCCACCACAATGACAGCGATCAGCCAGCGCATGGCATCTTCCTATCATTAATTTCCACAATATTCATATTGACCAGTCATTCACACGAGAACCTCGGGCTCGACTTGACTCCTTGCCAGGGATAGTGCCTAATGGAGTGAGCAATGACATCTTGTTATTCATTTTAATGACTTCATACACACAAGGAGCACACACTCATGACCATGAACAGTGACCAAGCAAAAGGCAAATTAAAGGAAGCTGCTGGAATCCTCACTGGAGACGAGAAGCTCGAAAACGAGGGCAAAGAAGATCAACTTGCTGGTGATGCAAAGAATGTAATTCAAGGTGCCGCTGACAAAGCTGAAGAACTCATTGACACCGTAAAGCAGGCTGTGCAGAAGGACTAGCTTTACGCCAGACCCTTCGATGCTAGGAATTCAGCGGCAACATCGCTTGCTTTCTTCCTATCAATGTCGACCGCTTTGTTCATGGCAATCAGATCATCGGTTGTCATGGCAGCCGACACGGCATTTAAGATCGCGGTGATTTCCGGAGTAACAGCCGAACTAATCAATGCCGGAACAATGTTGTCTACCTGCTGTAGTTTGAGATCGTCTACCAAAACAACAAAGTCATTGGCTGAGACGCCACCATCTGAACTAAAGATCAGGCCGACATCAATTGCTCCTTGGGCAAGCGCCTCTTTGGTCAGTGGGCCACCGGCATCGAGGGGAACGAATTCCGTGAAGGTCATGCCATAGGTGCCTTCGAGGCCGGGCTGGCAGAACGGACGCTGCGGACACTCAGGCGGACCACCTAACCGAAGGCCAGTGCTCGCACTGAGCGCGGCCAAATCAGAGAGCGAGATCAAGCCATTCTCACGGGCAAAAGCTCCCCGAACGGCAAAGGCATTTTGGTCCGCTGCAGGAGATGGCGTGAGAACCGTGATTCCCACTTTCTCGGCAAGGGACTGGGCTTCGGCGTAGGTCGAGTCAACATCGCCACTTGCAAGTGGTGGCGCGTCAGGGCCATTCTCTTTAATATTCAAGAACTCGGTGAATGTCCCCAAATATTCCGGAACCATTTGCACCTCACCTGATTCAAGCGCCGGTTGCAGAACTTCACGGTTTGTTGATTGCGTTATTGAGGTTGAGTATCCATTAGCCTCAAGGGCGCCTGCGTACACCTCGGCAAGTATCTGACTTTCGGTGAAATTAAACGCACCAATTGAGAGAGACTCACCTCCCGAGTCCGAGGAACATGCTGCCAATGCAGCTGCGGACAGGGCGAGCCCAAGGGCAAGGCGGATGCGCATTACGTAATCATGCCAGAGGCATCAGATTCAGCGCGCTGAACACGGAGATAAGGAACTCTTGCTGTGTCGCACACACGTCGCAACTTGTTTGTGTTTCATGTTGTTACATCAAACGGTGATTGGATTTAACTTGCACGAAGAACCCGCAAGAAACCCGTGCGTACTGCACCTTGTGCTCTACCAATTCGGCGTGCAATAACCGCTTGCACGAGTGCAAGCCCCGCTTCCATACTGACGGTCAATATCGCAACCAAGACAACACCAGCGAGAACCATGGTGGTGTCTTGTAAGCCAAAACCGTCAAGGATGTAGCGCCCGAATCCACCACCGCCGACCAAAGCTGCAAGTGTTGCTGTGGCGGTGACTTGCACCGTTGCTGTTCGCAACCCCGCGAAAATCAATGGTGTGGCGAGTGGAATCTCAATCTTCCACAACAACTGATTACCTGTGAAACCCATGGCCTTACCTGCCACGCGCACCTGTGGATCAACACCTGCGATTGCGATATTTGCATTGGTCAAAATGGGCGGAATCGCAAATAGCGCGAGGGCAAGAACTGCCGCCTGCACACCCACACCACCCACCGCCGCAAGGAGAAGTAACAGCGCGAATGTGGGAATGGCTCGACCTAAGTTCGCAATGCTCGTGACCAAGCCACTCCACTTGCCAAGATGCCCCGTGATCACACCAACAGGCAATGCAAATACAGCAGCAATAAGCACCGCAAAACCGGTAATTGTAAATTGCTCGACCAAGCGAGCAGGGATGCCATTGGGGCCGCTCCAATTCGCTAGATCACTGAACCACTGAATAAGTGTCATCGGGCCGCCCATGGGCTTAATCGATGCTCCAAGCGAACAAGCAACCACTCAATGAGCAATCCCAAAATCACGGCCAGGACAGTTCCCACAAGGATCGGCGCTCGATAAAAGTTATTTGTGAATCCATTCAACACAATCAAGCCGAGCCCACCGTGTCCGACCAACGCGCCCACCATGACCAGGCCAACAGTGGACACGGCCGCCAATCGAACTCCCGCCATGATCGCGGGCAAAGCCATGGGCACGCCCACCCGAACCAGGAGGGCGCCCTCGCTGTATCCCATGCCTAGCCCAGCCCTGCGCACTTCATCTGGCATTCCTTGTAAGCCGACAATCGTGTTGCGCAAAATCACAAGTAGCGCATAAAGTGCGAGCGCAACAATGACGGTGGTCGCGGATAGGCCGAATATCGGCCATAAACCGGTAATGAGTGCGAGAGATGGAATCGTGTACAACAGTGCACCCACAATGAGCGTGGGGGTAGCGAGCCATCGAGTGCGTACCGCAAGCACTGCTAATGGAATTGCCACTACCGTTGCCAAAGTGACAGCTGCAACTGTGATAGCAATGTGTTCGAATAGTGCGGAAGCAAGTTCACTCCATGAACTCGTGAGATAGTCCACACTGATCCAAGGATTTGAACCATCGGAAGGAACTCGCACGCATGCAGCATATGGAATCCGACCATCTTGTGCTTACATCTGTGCGCCGTGAGTTCAATAACGTTGCAGTAGTAGAGGATTTATCCCTCACAATTAAACGGGGAGAAATCTTTGTGCTCCTGGGCCCGAGTGGCTGCGGTAAGTCAACAACCTTGCAATTGGTGAATCGGCTCCTGGAGTTAGACCGTGGATCAATTTCCCTCGAAGGAATCGACATCGAGACACTTGATCCCGTCGAATTGCGTCGGAGCATCGGTTATGTGATCCAGCAGATTGGACTTTTCCCCCACCGAACCGTTGCGGAAAACATTGCCACCGTGTGCAATCTCCTTGGCTGGGATCGACAAGCTACTCGTGATCGCGTGGATGAAATGCTTCACCTTGTTGACCTTGATCCGGAAATCTATGCGAGCCGCTATCCACACGAGCTATCTGGCGGCCAACAACAACGAGTCGGTGTTGCCCGCGCTCTCGCCACCTCTCCAGCCACCTTGCTCATGGATGAACCCTTCGGAGCTCTCGACCCAATCGTTCGCAGACAATTGCAATCGGAATTTCGTCAATGGGTGCAGACCCTTGGCACAACAGTCGTATTTGTCACCCATGACGTAGATGAAGCGGTGCTCCTGGCGGACAGAATTGCGATCCTCGGTGACAAGTGTCGGATCGAACAATTGGGGACTCCTCTCGAGGTGTTGGGACGGCCTTCCTCGAGAGCGGTAGAACAATTTCTTGGCAACGATCGAATCCTGCGCGCACTCGCAGTGATACCCGTTACCCAAGCTATGGCGGCGAATGAGAGTGACGAGCCACTGCACACAGTGAACGCTGTATTGAGTTCAACCGCTTCTGCACACGATGCTTTGACTCTCATGTTGCGCGAAGGAGCGGAATCAGTGACGATTACAAGCCCGAGCGGAACGTCACTTGGGAAAGTTACATGGAACACTCTCATTGACGCTGCACTTAGAGCACAGGAAGGCACCACATGAAAGCAATCTGGAATGGAACGGTGATTGCCGAAAGCCCTGACACAGTTGTTGTGGAGG
>CAZVLV010000070.1:0-5268 GCA_964628015.1 uncultured Aquiluna sp.
GATGCAGGTCGCCAGACAGGGTCTAGGTACTGATCCGGTTGTCTCTGATGCTGAGCGTCGTTCTGTCCATGCGGCCATGGAACTCGCAGATACGTGGCTCGATCCAGTTGTAACTTTTCCGGTGACTGATGCATCCGTCCACGTGTGGTCACGTACCGAGTGGCTGGTCGAAACGGCCGATGTATGGAAGTTAATTGTGACCCCGATTGCCGTAACCATGTCTGAGCGCATGTCAAGCATGATGCCCGGATTAGGAGAGGGCGCAGACGATGGTGCCGGATATTTAGAATCCCTCCAGTCTCAGTTACCCGAGCAACTCAAGGACATACTGCCAGGGGGAGTTACCCCAGAAATGATGTCCATGCTGGCTCCCATGTTGAATATGGTCAATCAATTAGGAGCCACTGCATTTGCATATCAATTGGGTCAGGCGCTCTCCGCACTGGCCAAAGAAGTCGTATCTTCGACCGATGTGGGTATTCCCCTCGCATCTGCGGGAACCCGTGCATTAATCCCGCGGAATATTTCGGAATTTGCTGAGGGTCTCGGCGTGGATCCACGCGATATCACCCTTTACTTTGCCTTGCGGGAAAGTGCGCACCAACGCCTTTTTGACCATGTGCCGTGGCTTCGACCCCGCCTGCTCTCTGCCGTAGAGGAATACGCCCGCTACATGGATGTCAACATGAATTCACTCGGTGAACAATTCACGGGCATTGACATCACCAACCCGGAAGCATTGCAGGAAATCATGGCTTCGGGTGTATTGGAACCTGAGGACACCGCTGAACAACGAACCGCTATCGCTCGGCTTGAAACTTTATTAGCTCTCATCGAAGGTTGGGTTGACGACTCGGTCACCGAGGCTGTGGGAGATCGTCTCGCGTCACTAGCGCAGTTGCGAGAGACCATGGGACGAAGGCGAGCCACGGGTGGACCTGCGGAGTTAACGTTTAGCACGCTAGTCGGCATGCAATTGCGACCTCGTTTATTCCGCGAGGCTCACACAGTCTTTGCCGCTGTCCGTTCGCGTCAGGGCATTGAAGCGCGTGACGCATTGTGGGCGCATCCAGATTTGCTTCCGACCGCCGAAGACTTAGAGGATCCATTGGGGTTCGTAGAAGCAAGCACGGCCAGCTTTGATATCAGTGATTTCGACTCGCATGATTCAGGCTCACATGATTCAGGCTCGCATGATTCAGGCTCGCATGATTCGGATTCAGGTGAAGCAGCACCCAGCAATTGAGAATTTTCGTCAGGATTTATTTCGTTGGTCGGAGTTCAGCGAACTAGGTTTACTGTCTGAGTACCAACAATTGATCACCGATGAACCGGAGTCCTTAGCCCGCGCTCGAGTAGCGGGGCACTTCACGGCAAGCGCACTCCTGGTAGATCCACGTGCTGGTGAAGTCCAGTTGTTGATGCACCCCAAGGTTGGTCGCTGGTTGCAATTTGGTGGCCATATTGAACTTACCGATGAATCCTTCGCTCATGCCGCATTACGCGAATGCAGGGAGGAAAGCGGTTATCGGGAAATCGAGTTACTCCCGATCCCGGCCGCATTGGATCGACACGCGGTTCCGTGTGCCGGTGGTCAAAGCGTGCACTGGGATGTCCAGTTTTTGGCGATCGTGGACAATCGTTCAGAGCGCACTGTGACCGAGAATCTTTCGACTCGGTGGTGGGATATCAACTCTGTGACGCATGAGATTCCTGATTTGGATCCGAGCGTGCAGAGACTCATTTCTGCAGCCCACTCAGTCTGGTTTCCACAGTGAAGAAGTTGTTGTCGTGAGGGAATCCACAGGGTATACACAAAATCTTGCCCCGAAGGGTCGATTTATCCACAAGAAGATCCCCAGTTTATCCACAAGACATCAGGGGCTTCTCCTCCATTAGTGCAGATGGGGCAGGCGTGGCACAATGGCAATTCGCCGTGTGACCGAAATGAATTGTGACTGAAAAGAATATTGGTTTCCAGCGGAAAAGCTCGAGTGCAATAAGAAGGAGTGCGTGTTGTCTGCCCTGATGTGGTGGCTCATTCCCGTTGTCGTGTTGCTTGTGGCCGGCGGAGTAGTAGCGCTGATGAGCTATCTTCGGCGTCCCACGGAGGACCACGATCTTGGACAATTCGCGTCATTGCAGGAAGTCATGTCGCGAACTCAATCAGGAGTACGCATAACCAAGAAAGTTCGTATTTCGGGTCGACCCAGCAGTAAGCGCATCAACTCGTGATCCCACGTCTCACCGGCGATCGCAAGAAAAGTGCCATTGCACTTCTCGTCAGTCTGGCTGTCACGCTCACACTGGTTATTGCCACATTGGTGCTTCCAGTGCCTTTTGTGAAAATGGCACCAGGGCCCACTTTCAATGTCATCGGTGATATCGATGGTCAAGAAATCATTGCGATCAGCGGCACGACAACGTACCCCACAACCGGTGCACTCGACATGACAACCGTGCGTGAATCTGGTGGACCCAGAGGGGGGCTCACGTTCTTTGATGCAGTGGGTTCGTGGTTTAACCCTGACGATGCCGTAGTGCCACGCGAACTGGTGTACCCCGATGAAATTAGTGGCGAAGAAGTCAAGGTAAGGAACGCTGCACTCTTCAGCACATCGGAATCTGATGCTGTAGCTGCAGCTCTCAACTTCCTCAAATTGCCAGTCACCACCGAAATCGTGGCCACGGCAATAGTCGCCGACGCCCCGGCAGATGGAGTTTTTGAAGCTCGCGATGAAATCCTGACCGTCAACGGCAAATCGGTGACATCACCATCCGATGTCGTCGAAGCTGTACAAAGCCAACCAGTGGGTACATCGTTCGAATTTGGAATCCGTCGGGCATCAGAAAATGAGTCAGATAAAAGTTTCGTGGTCAAAGACATGACAGTAGAAGTGATATCCGAGCCGAACCCCACAAATAACGACAAACCGTTTATTGGAATCTCGGTCGGCGAGTTGTATTCGGCTGAATTTGATATTGACTTTACGCTCCAAGATGTCGGAGGGCCCAGTGCGGGACTGATGTTTGCCACCGGAATCGTGGACAAACTCACGCCAGCAGATCTCACCGGCGGGCGCAATGTTGCGGGAACAGGAACTATCACTCCGGAGGGTGAGATTGGGCCAATTGGGGGTATCCGGCAGAAGCTCGCGGGTGCTCGTAATGCGGGAGCGGAATTGTTTCTGATGCCGCGCCAGCATTGTGCTGAGGCCGAAGGATACGTCCCCGATGGATTAACGGTGGTGCCGGTTTCCACGTTGGCCGACGCCATTGACCAAATGACCGCATGGGTCCAGGGCGGGCCACTGGACTCCTGTCCAGCCGGTTCATCAGCGTGACGTAGGTTTATGCCGTGACCACCGCTTACCCATCGAGTCCAGACGCCGCCGAACGCCGCAAGGGGGGTGTCTTACTTCCCACCATCGTTATTTTGGCGGGAATCGTGATCGCCTTCGTGATCTTCACCGGCTTCTACACCGAGTTCCTGTGGTTTGATTCCGTGGGTAAGACCCAGGTATTCAACATTGCACTTTTCACTCGCTTCATCATGTTCGCAGTATTTGCAGCGGCCATGGCTGTGGTTGCATCTTTGGCACTCATCATTGCGTTTAAGACTCGACCAGCATTTGTGGGAGCAACTCCGGAACAGGCGAGCCTTGAGCGGTATCGGATTGCCATTGAGCCATATCGCAAGTGGCTGGCAGTTGCGATTGTCGGCATACTGTCCTTCTTTGCAGGCCTAGCGGGTTCAGGTGAGTACGGCTCATACCTGTTGTGGCAAAACTCCACACCATTTGGCGAGGTGGATCCCCAGTTTGGACTTGACTTCTCGTTCTATATGTTCGAGCTTCCGTTCATCCGATTTATGTTGGGCTTTGCCTTCGCCTTGGTCATTTTCGCCATGATCATTGTGACCGGAGTGCAGTACGTGTACGGCGGACTGCGCCTTCAGCCCAAGGGAGATCGCGCAACTGTTGCTGCCCAGGTTCAACTTTCCGCGCTCATTGCAATTTTTCTGTTACTCAAAGCGGTCGCCTACTACTTGGATCGATTCGGCTTGGTCACCAAAAGTGAAACATTGGTAGCTGGATTCACGGGTTTGAAGTACACCGATGTATTCGCCGTTCTTCCAGCATTGAACATCATGGTGTTTGTGTCGATCATCGTGGCTGCCCTCTTTATCTTCAACATTTTCCGGCGTCATTGGGTTATCCCCACGATTGGCGCTGGATTAATGGTGCTCACCTCAATTGTTGTGGGCGGCCTTTATCCACTCGTTGTTCAACAATTCCAGGTCCGACCAAGTGAGTTGGTTCGTGAACAGCCGTACATTCAACGCAATATTGATGCAACGCGTTCGGCCTATGACATTCAAGATGCCAAAATCACGGAATATGAGGGTTCGGTTTCGCCGCCCACCGTCGAAACCTTGCAAGCTAGTGCAGGAACGCTCAATAACATTCGTTTGATTGATCCTGCCGTTGTGTCACCTACCTACAATCAATTGCAGCAGATTCGTGGGTATTACTCGTTCAACAACACTCTTGATGTAGATCGCTATGACTTACCGCAGGGGCAGCGCGGTGCTGTTGTAGCGGTTCGCGAAATCAATCTGGCGGGTATCCCCGACGGTCAGCGCAACTGGACCAATGACACCGCCGTGTACACCCACGGATATGGTTTCGTGAGCGCCTTCGACAACACGGCATTGAGCAATGGAACGCCGGATTTCTTTGCCTCAGACATCCCACCTGTTGGAGAACTTGAAGTAACTCAACCTCGGGTGTACTTCGGTGAGTTAAGTCCTCAGTACTCCATTGTTGGCGCTCCTGAGGGATCGCCGCCTGTGGAATTGGATTACCCAGACGATGCCAGCCCTACCGGGCAAGCCACCAACACCTATGACGGCACGGGTGGCGTTCCCATGGGTTCACTTTTCGGCAAGTTCCTTTTTGCCACGAAGTTCCAAGACAGCAACATTCTCTTATCTGACCTGGTGAATTCAGAGTCACAAATTATGTGGGATCGCACCCCGCTCACTCGAGTGGAAAAAGTCGCTCCCTGGCTGACCCTTGACCAAGATCCATATCCAGTTGTGGCAGACGGTCGCATTAAATGGATCGTGGACGGCTACACAATGTCTAATGAATACCCTTACTCGAGTCGGGTTTCCTTGTCTCAGGCGACCAGCGATTCAATTAGTAACAGGGTTGGACAAGCAGGACTTTTGCCTCGTGATCAGATCAATTATGTTCGCAACTC
>CAZVLV010000070.1:5278-7062 GCA_964628015.1 uncultured Aquiluna sp.
CAAGGCAGTAGTAGATGCCTATGAAGGCACTGTCAATGTGTACGCATGGGATGAATCGGATCCAGTACTCCAAACGTGGATGAAGGCTTTCCCCGATGTCGTGGAACCTTTTTCGGCCATTCCTGAGGACATCATGCAACACGTGCGTTATCCGCAGGATATTTTCAAAGTACAGCGCACCATCATGAGTCGTTACCACGTGACGGATGCCGTCACGTTCTATAACGGTACCGATGTATGGATTGTGCCTTTTGATCCGACTGTCTCACCTGCTCAGGTTTTCCAGCCTCCGTACTACCTCACCCTGCAAATGCCAGGTCAAAGTGAAACTGCTTTCTCGTTGACCACCACATTTGCACCACAGCGACGGCAAACCTTGGCGGCGTTCATGGCGGTGAATTCAGATCCTGGCGAAGATTACGGAACGATAGAAGTACTTCAGTTACCGAGCAACACAACCATTCCGGGTCCGCAGCAGGTGCAAAACAACTTCGAATCAGACCCGGTAGTCAGTTCGCAGTTGAATCTTTTGCGCCGCGGTGGCTCTGAAGTAGAGCTTGGTAACTTGCTCTCATTGCCATTTAATGGCGGTCTGCTGTATGTAGAGCCCGTCTATATTCGTGCGGCGTCAGATGGCTATCCACTCCTGCGAAAAGTTCTCGCTGGGTATGGCGCGAATGTTGCTCTAGAAGACAATTTGTCAACGGCACTTGCCAAGGTATTGGGCACCAATCCCGAGGCGCTTCCCGATTCCCTTCCTGATATTGACTTGGGTAGTGGCGGCGTGACTATTGATCCTGACACCGGCGAGGAATTGGTCACGCCAGACCAACCAACGTCCTCGGACCCTGTTGAGGCACTCTCACAAGGAATCGAGAACGCGCAGCGGGCATATGCCGACGGACAAGCTGCCTTGGCTGAAGGTGACTTTGCTGCCTATGGCGAAGCGCAGGAGCGTTTGCGCTTAGCCCTTGAAGAGATCGCTCGAGCTGAAGACATTCTCAACCCGCAGCCAGAAGCGGTACCAGCGCCGCCAGAGGATTTGCCGGAAGGTGAAGGCGCAACAACAGCATGACGCTCCCAGCGCATTGGGATGATCGGTATGAAAACAACCCGGCATCCAAATTGAGTTGGTATCAGGAGCGATCGCCTGAAGTTGAATTCGTTAACGAGTCAGTAGGTAAAGGCACTCCCATTATTGACATTGGTGGGGGATTGTCGCCCTTTGTCGATCAATTGGTGAATTTGGAGTTCACGAACCTCACCGTGTTGGACATCAGTGCATTTGCCTTGTCTGAGGGAATGCGAAGAATTGAGGGTAATCAGGTCGAGTGGATATGCGCAGATATCCGCTCCTGGCAACCTGAGCGAATGTACGGCCTGTGGCATGACCGCGCTGTTTTTCACTTTCTCACCGATCCTAATGACCAAAGAAACTACTGGGATTTAGTAAGAGAGTCGCTCGTTCCTGGCGGCCTACTCGTTCTGGGTTGCTTCTCAGAGAACGGGCCAACAGAGTGCTCGGGGCTGTCTGTTGCGCGTCATTCAATCTCGGAACTCGTTGAGGCATTGGGGGACGGCTTTCAAGTAATTGAAACCCGGAATGACAAGCACATTACTCCCAGTGGTGCGATTCAAGAATTTGCTTGGGTTTACGCAGAACGACAGTAGTGGTGACCCTCGCTCTGAGAACAATCGCATGACCCGTATAGTTGTGTAAGCATCAAAGCGACGCGGGGTGGAGCAGCTCGGTAGCTCGCTGGGCTCATAACCCAGAGGTCATA
>CAZVLV010000071.1:0-7036 GCA_964628015.1 uncultured Aquiluna sp.
GGTTAACGGGAACCCAAAATCAACTGAGGATGTAGATGGGTCTGGCCACCGTGAAGTGATGGTCTTTGTGTGTGTGTAGAAGTCGATTCCAGCTGGCCCGTACATAGCAATGTCACCGAAAAGCGACGCTTTCCATCCTCCAAAGCTGTAATAGCCCACGGGAACCGGAATAGGAACATTGATGCCGACCATTCCAACCTGAATATCAAATTGGAATTGTCGGGCTGCGCCACCATCGCGCGTGAAAATGGCCGTTCCATTTCCATACTGATGCTTGTTAATGAGCTCCACTGCTTCGTCATATGTGTCTACACGTGTGACACTCAAAACTGGCCCAAAGATTTCATCGTCATACACCTTCATTCCGGGCGACACATTGTCTATCAATGTTGGTGCGAGAAAGAACCCTTCAGCGGGGAGATTGTTGTCTCGTCCGTCGACGACAACAGTTGCCCCCTCGGCATTGGCGCCGGCAATGTACGTGGCAACTTTGTCGCGGTGTTCTCTGGTGATGAGCGGTCCCATTTCGGCGGCAGGGTCGGTGCCTGGACCCGTGACGAGTTTGGGAAGGCGCTCTTTGATTGCTTCAATTAATTTATCGCCGACACCACCGACAGCCACAACCACTGAAATCGCCATGCAGCGCTCACCTGCGGAGCCGAAACCAGCGCTTACCGCTGCATCTGCGGCCATATTGATATCAGCGTCGGGGAGAACCACCATGTGGTTCTTGGCGCCACCCAGTGCCTGCACTCGTTTTCCATTGGCAGTCCCGGTGGAGTAAATGTACTTCGCGATCGGGGTGGATCCCACGAAGCTGATTGCGGCGACGTCTGGATGATTGAGAAGGCCGTCGACGGCAATTTTGTCACCTTGGAGCACAGTGAACACCCCGTCAGGTAATCCTGCTTGCTGTAGTAGCTCAGCCATGAAAATCGCAACGGAAGGATCTTTTTCGCTTGGCTTCAGGATAAAGGCATTTCCTGTCGCAATCGCATTTGCAAACATCCACATAGGGACCATCGCGGGGAAATTAAATGGTGTAATTCCTGCTACAACACCTAGGGGCTGTCGGATCGAATACACATCTACGCCGGTTGAAACTTGTTCACTGTATCCGCCTTTGAGCAGAGCAGGAATGCTGCAAGCAAATTCAATATTCTCGATTCCACGGGCCAGTTCTCCTGCAGCATCGCTGGGAACTTTTCCATGTTCAATCGATACGAGGTGCGCAATGTGATCCCGATTCTGAACTACAAGTTCTCGGAATCGAAACATGATGTCGGCACGTTTTGAGATTGATGTAGAACGCCATGATTGTGCAGCCGCTTTGGCCGATTCGATGGCGAGGTTAACCTCTTCAATGCTTGCGAGACCCACCTGTGCTTGCTGCTCACCCGTTGCTGGATTAAATACGGGAGCGTAATTCCCAGATGTGGATGGGTGAAGCTTGCCGTTAATCCAATGGTCAATGTTTCGCATGCTATCTCCGGATTTCTGTGGTTGGTGATGAATGACGATTTTTCATTCCTCGCAGATGGGTTGTGAGGTTAAATCAGGTGTTAAATGAGGTACTGAGAAAGGCCCCGCTTGAGATATTTTCCGTGGCCTTTTGTGCCGAAGTATTCGTTATTCTCAACAACGATTTTTCCGCGTGAAATGACAGTGTCGACATGACCATTAATAACCGTACCTTCCCATGCGGAGTGATCCATGTTCATGTGGTGGGTTTTCTCAATTCCGATTTCGGTGCGACCCGCAGGGTCATAGATAACTATGTCTGCATCAGAACCGGGCGCAAGCACTCCCTTCTGGGGATACAGGCCGAACATTCGAGCGGGGGTTGTCGAGCACAATTCCACCCACCGTTCCAAGGTGATCTGACCTTCAACAACGCCTTGGTAAATTAGATCCATGCGATGTTCTACGGTGCCGATTCCGTTGGGAATCTTTGAAAAATCACCAAGCCCCAATTCCTTCTGCTCCTTGAAGCAGAAGGGGCAGTGATCGGTGCTGACGATTGATAAGTCATTGGTGCGCAAATAGCGCCACAGTTCCTCGTGGTGTCCTTCCGCCTTTGCTCTCAGCGGTGTGGAACAAACCCATTTGGCCCCTTCGAAGCCTGGCTGAGAAAGATGATCTTCGAGGGAAAGATACAAGTACTGGGGGCAGGTCTCACCGAATACATTCAAGCCGTCATCGCGAGCGCTCTGCAGCACGTTCACTGCCTGTTTCGCAGACATATGCACGATATACAGCGGGGCACCTGTCATTCTGGCCAGCATGATCGCGCGGTGGACAGCCTCTGCTTCCGTCTCCCAAGGGCGAGTGAGGGAGTGATATTTGGGATCGGTCTTTCCCTCCGCGAGTGCCTGAGCTACCAAAACGTCGATGGCGATTCCATTTTCAGCGTGCATCATGATCATTGAGCCGTTCCCTGCGGCTGTTTGCATTGCTCTCAAGATCTGGCCGTCGTCGCTGTAAAAGACTCCTGGGTATGCCATGAACAGTTTGAAGCTCGTGACGCCTTCGCCGATAAGTTCATCCATGGCTTTAAGGGAATCGTCATCAACCCCACCGATTATTTGATGGAATGCATAGTCAATATGGCAGTTGCCACCAGCTTTGGCATGCCATGTTGCCAATCCATCTTGGACACGCTCCCCAAACTTTTGTACAGCGAAATCAATAATGGTCGTTGTGCCACCCCAGGCGGCCGCTCGAGTTCCAGTTTCAAAAGTGTCCGAAGCAAATGTGCCGCCAAAAGGTAATTCCATATGAGTGTGAGCATCCACGCCACCAGGAATGACGTACTTACCTGAGGCATCGAGGACTCGATCAACAGTTGACTCAAGTTGAGACCCCAAGGACGTGTCCCCAGGATTGATGACTGCCGCGATTGTTTCACCATCGACGAGAACATCAGCATGTGATGTGCCAAGTGCCGACACAAGTAATCCGTTTTTGATCAGAATTTTCACGGCTTCTCCTCGGGGGTTCGAAGTGAGTTACTTATGGACGAACGAGATCATCGTAGGCATCGGGGCGACGATCCCTGTAGAACTGCCAGCGAGTACGCACTGTATTGATGAGGTTCAAATCCAGGTCTCTCACAATGAGTTCGGATTTGTATGGGTCCCCTTTTTCGCCCACGTAACTTCCCTCAGGGTCAACGAAATATGACTGACCGTAAAAGTCATCATCGCCAAGATCTTCGATGCCCACACGGTTAATTGCGCCAACAAAATACTCATTTGCCACCGCGGCAGCGGGTTGTTCAATACTCCAGAGGTATTGGGACAGGCCTCGCGATGTCGCTGATGGATTGAAAACTATTTGTGCCCCATTAAGGCCCAGGGCTCGCCATCCCTCGGGGAAATGTCGGTCGTAACAGATGTACACGCCTATTCTGCCAACGGCAGTATCAAAAACTGGGTATCCACCGTTCCCTGGGCGGAAATAGAACTTCTCCCAGAAGCCACTCACATGCGGAATATGCTGCTTTCGATACTTGCCCAGGTAGCTGCCATCGGCATCAATCACAGCCGCTGTGTTGTAAAGGAAGCCAGGACCCGCGTCTTCGTACATGGGCAACACCATGACCATTTCCAGTTCCCGAGCCAGTTTCTGGAATCGTTCGGTGATGGGACCTGGGATCGCCTCTGCATATTCGTAGAAGGCAGCATCCTGTACTTGGCAGAAGTAGGGCCCATAAAAAAGTTCTTGGAAACAAATAACTTTCACGCCTTGCTCGGCTGCTGCGCGCGCATAATCTTCATGTTTTTGGATCATGCTCTCTTTATCGCCTGTCCAGTCGGTTTGGACGAGTGCTGCACGAACAATCGACATTAATGCCTCCTCGGAAATTGTGTTATTCCGTAGGCTAGACACAAATAGTTGTGTTAGACAGGGCTTTAACATATTTGTTATCAGTTTTTTTGGGGGTGTGACATGGGTGTCAATTCACCTAACGTTGGCATCAGCGATTCAATGCTCGATGCAATATCCCTAAGGACTGAAGACCGATCTGCGCGCGGGATTGCTTCGGCCGTTCGGCAGATGATTGACACGGGGGACATTGGTCAAGGTGAGAAACTCCCCACGGTCAGGGATTTGAGCGCGCACCTGGGCGTCAGTCCGGCGACGGTCAACCAAGCCTGGCAGGCGCTGGCCCAAGCAGGAATGCTGATCACGAGAGGCCGGGCGGGGACATTCGTGTCACACATGCCTGAAAGTGATCTCACCCCACGATTTCTCGGGCTTGGCGGCCCACTCATTAATTCTGGGATTGACCTATCGCGTGGTACCCCAGATCCGTTGCTATTGCCTTCAATTTCTAAGGCCATGGAAAGAGTGACTGCAAACAGGGATATTTGGTCAAGCAGTTATTTCGATGAACCTGTGATCCCTGTCTTGGATCGGTTACTGCGCAACTCCTGGCCGTTTCGCCCAGATTCATTGACTGTTGTCGACGGTGCATTGGATGCGCTTTCCCGAATCGTGTCTGTTTTGATTTCATTTGGAGATCGGGTAATTGTTGAGTCACCAGGGTTTCCGCCGCTACTTGACATTCTTGAGCGAGCGGGCGCCGAGATAATTCCCGTCAGCCTGGATGAACAAGGTCTTGTTCCTTCGGAGTTTCGTGAGGCCTTGGAGCGAGATCCGACTGCTGCCTTTATTCAGCCCCGAGCACACAACCCTACGGGCACGAGCATGTCTCAATTGAGAGCTTCTGAGTTAGCCGCACTCATCAGCACCCACATGTGCTGGGTTATCGAAGATGATCACAGTGGCGATATTTCCGTTTCCGCGGACGTAAGCATTGGCCAATATCGTCCAGACAGGACGGTGCATATAAGGAGTTTTTCAAAGTCACATGGCCCCGACTTGCGGCTCGCGGCAATCGGCGGTGCAAGTCAAGTTATTGAGCCGCTCGTCAGTAATCGAATGCTGGGGCCAGGTTGGAGCAGCAGGTTGTTACAACACATCCTCGTTGACCTACTCACAAATGAGGATTCGATTTCTGCGGTGGAGAATGCCCGCAATCAATATTCATTCCGATCAACGCACCTACGTGAGGCATTGCGAGATAACGGACTTGAGCCCAGTACAGGCGATGGCATAAACCTCTTCATTCCTGTTGAGGACGAGCAGAGTGTGCTGATCAATTTGGCGGCGGAAGGAATCAGAGTTGCACCGGGTAAGCCGTTTTTCCTCGGAAAAGTGCAATCACCAGGGATCCGTGTGACCACATCTGGTCTGGAAAGTGATCCTGAGAAAATCCTGCAGATTTCGCGCACAATTGCCCAATCTGTTGAACGATCAGAACGGACCCAAGGGATTCGGTAGCAGGATCTATTCGTGAGCGTCATTTAGTTGAAAGAATGGAAGAATGTCTGCAGAAGAAACACATATAAGTAGGGTCCTTTCTGGCATGTCGGGATCGTGGATTAACGGCCAAGCTGTTGTTGGCGGGGGAGACTCCTGGCAGGTGATCAATCCTTCGGATCTCAGTGTGGTGGCCAACCTCACGTTAGCTAATGCGGACGTTGTATCGCACGCGGTGGAGTCTGCCCGGCAAGCATTCGACAAGTGGTCACATGTTGTCCCAGCAGAGAGAAGCGCACTTCTCCACGCATTGGCAGCACGACTTGCAGAGCGTTGTGAAGATTATGTTGTCGTTGAGTCAGCCCAGACGGGAAAGCCATATCGTTTATGTCGCGAGTTCGATGTACCGGGCTCGATCGATAATGTGAGTTTTTTTGCCGGCATATGTAGAAATGTGGAAGGTAAGGCGTCAACAGAGTTTGTCCCGCACCTGAATTCTTCAATTCGCAGGGAACCTATCGGGGTGATTGGATCAATAGCCCCGTGGAACTACCCACTGCAAATGGCCGTATGGAAAATCCTTCCAGCGATCGCTGCAGGAAACACTATTGTGCTCAAGCCTGCGGAACTCACGCCTTTAACCGCAATCATGCTTGCGCAAGACATGACCGAGGTTGGTTTTCCCGATGGTGTCGTTAATGTCGTAACAGGTTTAGGTGCAACCGCAGGCGAAGCACTTGTGTCCCATCCGGACATCAACATGGTGTCATTTACAGGGTCAACCAAGGTAGGGAAACGAGTCATGGAATTGGCCACCGAGGGCATAAAGCGTATCCACCTCGAATTAGGTGGCAAAGCTCCATTCGTAGTCTTTGCCGATGCCAATGTAGATGCTGCCGTCCACGGCGCAGTTGCAGGTTCTCTCATCAACAGCGGTCAAGATTGCACGGCCGCCACGCGTGCGTACGTCCATGAATCTCTATTTCCCGAATTCGTTGATCGAGTGAGCACACTATTTGAAGAAATCACCTGTGGCGATCCTCGGTCTGACACGACCGATATTGGGCCGTTGGTCTCGTTGGCTCAGCGCGACCGCGTACACGGGTTTGTCGAACGAGCGAGAGGTCAAGGGGCAACCGTTCATGTAGGTGGCACGATCAACGCTGAGGAGAAGGGTGCCTTTTACCCACCCACACTCGTGACGGGCGCAGCCCAAGACTCGGAAATAGTTCAGGATGAAATATTCGGGCCTGTTCTCGTAATTCTGCCCTTCACATCTGCCGATGAGGGCCTCAAGCTGGCCAACGACACCCCTTATGGACTTGCCGCCTCAGCATGGACCACGTCCGTTTTTCTGTCGGAACGGGCACAACGAGAAATCAATGCCGGAACAGTCTGGATAAATGACCACATTCCGATCATGAGCGAAATGCCTCATGGGGGATTTGGCCAGTCGGGGTTCGGAAAAGACATGTCCGCCTACTCCTTGGAGGAGTACACCCGGGTGAAGCACGTGGCCGTAGATATTTCGGGGGAATCAAAAAAGGAGTGGCACCGGACAATTTTCCGAGATAATCACCCACACGACTAAATCAGGTATCACAAATTTGTTACACAAAATCCCCGTATTAAAGTACGGGGAGTCCAGATAACCGACTACCGTGGGGCTCAGGTCGCATCGCTGAGGGTGCGTAATGAAATCCGTTGA
>CAZVLV010000072.1:0-7008 GCA_964628015.1 uncultured Aquiluna sp.
GTTACTGGGTGGGAGAATCACGAGGTCCGCATTGGTGATCGCATCGATTACATCGGGTGCAGGTTGGGCTTGATCTTTCCCGACATAAACAAAGTCGTGAGCCGGCAACGCAGCTCGATATTTGATCCACCACTCTTGGAAGTGGATCGCCACTCGCGATTGGGTGTCAGGATGATCAACAACTACGTGTGTCTCGCAACGGTCATCGGTCATGGGAATTAGTTGTACCCCCGGTTGCCAACGAGTGCACAGCGCTTGAGTCACTTCTGAGAGGGAATAACCGGAGTTCAGTGATGTGGTGCGAACGAGGTGCGTAGCGATATCTCGATCACCCAATCCGAACCAGGTGGGCTCCACGCCATACGCGGCTAATTCGTCTTTGGCCGTAAACGTTTCATTTTCTCTACCCCAACCACGCTCAGCACTAATCCCACCGCCGAGTGTGTACATGATGGAATCAAGATCGGGGCACACCCTCAATCCGTGAATCCAAATATCGTCACCGGTGTTAGCAATTACCGTGACGTCAAGATCACGCCCGGGGAACTTTTTGGCCAAGAATTCTTTCACCGTCTCTGATTGGGTGAGTCCGCGAATAAAGCGGGCACCT
Organism: uncultured Aquiluna sp.; assembly: GCA_964628015.1. Lineage (GTDB taxonomy): Bacteria > Actinomycetota > Actinomycetes > S36-B12 > S36-B12 > UBA4592. The sequence continues at coordinate 611 of CAZVLV010000072.1, forward strand.
CCGATCCCACCGGCGAGCACGGTGACGCGTACCTTGTCATGTGGAACCGTGTCATGTGGAACCGTGTCATGTGGTTGATCAGTGAATGTCACGGGTGGATCCTGTCAGAGGGGAAATCTGTCCCCTGTCGGGGGGACACGCCCAAGGAAAACGCCCATTTTCAGGAAAAAATTCACATTTGTGCCCGTTATGTCCGTTTCGTACTTGACGTTTGTGAATTACACCCCTGTAATACAGCCTAGCGATGACAAACATCGTGCAAGGAAGTAACTAGATTCACTTGCCCGGTTACACACACATAGATTTCCCGCTTAAGCGTGGGTCGAGGAGGAACGGCGCGTGGCCGAATTAACTGCAATGAATGCAGGAGCAATTGGTCTCGGAGTAATCCCCCTTGCAGATGCAGAAGAGCTCGGTTGGCAGGAGCGGGCGCTGTGTGCGCAGACCGACCCTGAGGCTTTCTTCCCTGAAAAAGGTGGAAGTACCCGCGAGGCCAAGAAGGTGTGCCTTTCCTGTGATGTGCGCGTCGAGTGCCTCGAATACGCCCTCGAGCAGGACGAGCGCTTTGGAATTTGGGGCGGATTATCAGAGCGTGAGCGCCGTCGCCTGAAAAAGCGCGCTGTTTCCTAAGCAAAAGCTTTCGGATATTGCCCTGGTTGCCTGCTCGGCTGCCTAGCCAAAGGCCCCATTCGTCATAGGGTGTTCCCGTGACCTTCCCCGAGTCCAGCGACCCGAGCAGTCCTATACCCGATGCTGGACAGGTGCCCGATATAGATCTTGCACCCGATGCCGTACACGACTCGAATGACCCCGCGGCGGATATCCCGATCGAATGGTTTTTCGATGAACCCGAAGAAGATGACGGCCCGATCCGCATTACGCGCCCACATTTTGTTACCACGGTTCTGGTGAGTCACGAAGGTGCCGTGTGGCTGCCCGCGGTGCTCACCACCATTGCCCGATCCTCGCGACCTCCCGAAGTCATTGTTGGAATAGATACTGCATCCACAGATAACTCCGCCGATATATTAAAGGAATCCCTAGGTTCGGATCGTGTGATCACCCTGGACAACAACCCAGGTTTTGGCGCCGCCGTAGGTGTTGCGCTCAGCACAACGCCGCGACCTGACCTCAGCCGTGGTGATTTGTCTGAAGACACCGTGGAGTGGATCTGGTTACTCCATGATGATTCCGCGCCAGACCCTCACTGCCTTGAACGTCTCTTAGAAGCTGCCGATGACAATCCCTCTGTTGCGATCATCGGTCCCAAGATCCTGGGTTGGCACGACCGGCGACTACTGCTGGAAGTAGGTGTCGCGATTACCGCTGACGGTAGGCGCGTCACTGGACTTGAGCGCAGAGAACATGACCAAGGCCAACACGATGGCAATCGCGATGTTCTCGCGGTGAGTTCTGCTGGCATGCTTATTCGCCGAGACGTGTGGGATGCCCTTGGCGGTTTTGATCCAGAATTGCCACTCTTTCGCGATGATCTTGATTTGTGTTGGCGGGCGCACCGCATGGGGGAGCGGGTTTTAATTGCGCCCGATGCTCAATTGCATCACCGTGAAGCATCTGCTCACGGGCGGCGATTAACGTCAGAAACAACTGACCTACTTGTTCAAGACCGTGAGGCTGCCGTCCACGTACTTCTCGCGCACTCCTCGGGGATCAAAGGATTTTTCCTGGGCCTTCGGCTGTTCTTTGGCAGCGCGATTCGAGCCTTGGTCTACGCCATTGGAAAGGATCTGGCTGCAGCTCGGGGCGAGATTAAAGCGGTTTTTCATGTTCTTATGCATCCAGGAAAAATCACAAGGTCACGTGCGCTGATTGAACAAAGCGCAACTGAACCTGCATCTGTAGTGAATCATCTGCGCCCTAGCACATTCGAACAACTTCGTGGGGTGTTGGAAGCGGCCACAGGTTTGGCAACGACCAGTAATACATCAACACCAAGTTTGAGTGCATTGGATTCTGGACCCGTCGATGACGATGCAACGTTCCTTGATCAATCTTCTTCCAATTTTGTCTCTCGAATGATTCGCAAGCCAAGTGTCATGGTGGTGACTCTGCTTACCCTCCTTGCGATCATCGCCACTCGTTCGCTGTGGCTCGGTGACGGAGTTATTCAAGGTGGTGCGCTATTGCCGAGCCCTTGGGGTGCATCGGATCTGTGGGCTTTCTATTTCGATGCCTGGCACAACGTTGGTCCCGGATCCACAGCGGATTCGCCCCCATACATCGCCTTCATAGCGATACTCGGAACACTCCTGCTGGGTAAGGCCACGGTGGCAGTGCAATTGCTCGTGCTGCTCTCGATCCCCCTTGCCGGCTGGTCCGCCTACTTCGCATCCAGAGCCATGATCCCGAGTAAAGCTATTCGTCTCTGGGGTGCAATCACATACGCATTAGTCCCAGCAATGACCGGAGCCTTGGCACAAGGACGCATTGGGATCGCGGTCACCGCGGTCGTACTTCCATTCGCGATTCGATCTGTATTCCGCACAGGTCAGCCTGGTGCCACCTACCGGCGCGCTGCGGGATCGGCACTTCTATTGGCCGTGGTGTTGGCGTTTACACCTGCCGTGTGGCTCATTGGGGTAATTGCGATTGCTGTTGCCTTGGCGATTTCGCGCCAAACCTTGCGTACCAACTACCGGCACATTCTTCTTACCGTGGTGGGTTCATTTATTGCACTCATGCCATGGAGTTTTGGATTAATCCTTCAGCCGGTGCGTTTTCTCCTCGAGCCCGGATTAGATCTTTCCAGTTTGACCGACCCAAATATCTCCATGTTCGATGTCATTCTCCTGCACCCAGGTGGCCCAGGAATGACCCCGCTCGTGTTCTCAGCAGGAATAGTTCTTGCCGCCTTACTCGCCCTATTGCGCACCGACCGGCGCCAAGTAGTCCTGATCTGGTGGGCTTTTGCGGGCATTGCTGCGCTGATCGCATTTATTCAAGTTATGTTTCTTTTCACACCCCCTGGACAAACAGCCGAAGTACGCACCTGGCCAGGCCCGGCAACATTAGTAATTTCCCTAGCTTTCATTGCTGCTGCGGCACTTGGTGCACAAGGGTTGCGCACCCGATTTGTTGGACAGAGTTTCAGCCTTGGGCAACCCGCAGCAGTCATCGCTGTCATTGGCGCACTCCTTGCCCCGATCCTGTCGGCAGTGTGGTTGATTCCAGGGCAAGACTCCACCTTGTATCGGGGTGATCCGTCCGCGGTTCCAGCATTCGTTGCGGCCGATGCTCTCAGTCCGCAGGCACCACGCACGCTGATCATCAACGATGCCAAGTCGGGGCGTGTGACGTACACGGTGATTAACGGGTCCGGACTATCACTCGGTGATGCTGATGTTCCCCCACCCGCCGAAACATGGTTGAACATTGATCCTTATGTCGCAGACATGGCATCGGGTCGCGGTGGTGATGAAGTAACGGTTCTCGCCGGTTACGGAATTCGCTATGTCGTTCTTGCACCGGGTTCCTCTCGTGATCTTGTCCCCACGTTGGATGCTGAACCTGGACTGCGACGCCTTTCCAATGCTGACGGTGAAGTGTTGTGGAGAGTCGCGGGGGTCACCTCGCGAGCCCGCATTTTTGATGGTGTCACAGAGTCGCCTGTCGGTGTTGCTCAGCCCGCGACCATGGCAACCGATCCCTACATCGATCAAACATTGCCCGATGGCTCAGGGGAGCGCGTTTTATTCATTGGTGCTAGTGCTGACTCCCGGTGGACTGCGGGTGACCTTGATCAGGTCACCACCGATTCATATCTGCAGTGGTCATCGACATTCGCGATCCCAGCGGGCAGTCCTCCCGTTGTAGTGGAGTTTGACTCCACGTCACGAACGTTGTGGTTGCTCGGTCAGTTACTTGTCATCGTCACGCTAATCATTGTGGCGCTACCAAGTCGACAGCGGGTTGATCTGGATGCGGATGCCGAAGCCCTTGCGTCCCTTGAGGCGAGGACTGTCGGGGCACTGTCTGCTGGCACGGAATTGACAGTTGAGGAGGGGCGTCAGTCATGACTCATCCTGACGATTCTCGAACTCAACCGTCCGAAGTGGGTAACTCGCGTGCACTGATTTCACGTCGTTGGTTCGCGCCGGTAGCCGTGATGGTCGTTGCAGCTCTTTTAGTGGGGTTAAGTGTTTTCGCCCAACAGGAATTACCTGCCCAATCTGAGGGTGCGGTGACCAGCGAGCCCATTGGCTCAACAATTCTCCTGTGCCCAGAACCAGGGGCGGGCGGAGATCTTGGAGTTCGAGTAACCGCCGCTGTTGTTCCCGGATTTCCCGGCCAAGACGCGCCTGAAGGCACTGCAGGTCTGGTGACGTTGCCAGGTAAAGAGTCTGCCCAATCGTTAATTCGTGTTCCGGGCGGTCAGTCCCAAATCGAAGCTTTTGGCACTCGCCTGCCGGCCATCACCGCATTTGGTGAAGGCTCACTTGCCCCCGGTTTGGTGGCAGATCAATGGGGACGTGATCCCAGTGGCCAGGGCCGGGGCATGGCAAGTACCGCCTGTGCTCCGGCGGCTTCCGAATTCTGGTTCGTGGGTGGCGGAGCCATTGCAGGACGCAAAACCCGAGTCCTCCTTGTGAATCCGGATGACACCGCAGCCAGTGTCGATGTCATCGTCCACGGACCTGAAGGAATCATTGATGCACCCGCAGGTCGAGGCTTGATTGTTCCAGCTGCCGATCGTCTCACCGTGCAACTTGATGTCCTTGCACCAGGAATTAATGCAACCGCATTCCATGTCATCGCGCGCACAGGACGCATTGGCGCATCGGTAGACGATGAACAACGATCAGGCTTAGCATCCATTGGCACCGACTGGATTCCCCAAAGTGTGGGACCTGCTACCAAGGTGTACATCCCGGGCATCCTGAATGGGGTGGGTGCACGCGTCCTTTCGATTGTCTCGACCTCGGACAACGATGCAAATGTCACCGTTCGCGTTATGTCTGCCGAGGGAACCTATGAACCCGCGGAGCGCAACTCATTCACGGTGACAGCCGGTGGAGTTGTGACGGTCGACATGGCACCCGCACTTCCGCAGACACCTGATGGCGCTTTGCCATCTACCCTGGAACTCACATCCGATCAGCCAATTGTTGTGGGCATGCGACAGTTCTTCGGTGGCAAGCGGGTTCAGGATGAAACATCATTTAGTTCAGGTGCCCAACCCTTTACCGGGCCCGCCGCCGTATCAGGCTTACCCGTTCGGCCGGCAACAGATGTTCGCTTATATCTGACGGCCACAGACACCGATGCCGAAGTGGATGTTGTTATTTTGCCTTTCGAAGGTGGCAAGGCTGCAGCAACTTCCACAAAGCCTCGTCGAATTTCCATCGCAGCTGGAACAGTGAAGAACATCAAGCTTTCGGCGCCAGCAGGTGTTGACTGGTTCACTGCTGTTGTCACTCCAGTGCAGGGCTCCGGGCCGGTGCTCGCCGCCCACCGCGTCCGAGAGAGGTCTCGATTCGGTGATCTGGTAACGGGTTATCCGTGGAAGCCACTTCGCATTGAAGTTCAAGTCCCCATCGCCAATCAGAATGCAGGTGTTGCCATGCGGCGTGCCGCCACCGCATCCTGACTTCTCCGCACTAGCGTTACGGGCGTGAGTCGTCGTCGGTGTTCCAAGCCATCGTGCAGCCTTCCCGCTGTCTCCACCCTCACCTATGTCTATGCCGACTCCACTGCAGTTCTCGGGCCGTTAGCTACGTACGCCGAGCCACACTGCTACGACCTCTGCCAAATGCACAGTGAACGCATGACCGCACCTCGTGGTTGGGAAATCGTTCGGATTTCACCGGATCCAGAGGCGCTTAAGCCATCCAGTGATGACCTCGAGGCTTTGGCCAATGCGGTGCGCGAGGCAGCCCGCCCACGCTATATCCAGGATCAGCCAGCCACGGATTTGCCCGTCGATGTTACCGAGGGCGCCCGCCGAGGCCATCTCCGTGTTCTGCACACCACGCTCGGGGAATCCCAGTCTGATTAGCCCGGGAATCCCAGTCTGATTAGCCCGGGACTCACACTCCGATTAATGGGTAACACGCGCCGCCACCTACCCGATACCCTGTGGTTGTGACCGCATCCGATACATCCGATCTCTCGAACATCATTAAGGCCTATGACGTCAGGGGTACATACCCCGATCAAATAAATGAGGATCTCGCCCATGCCGTGGGGGTAGCCTTCGTCAAGGTGTTGGGTATTTCACCCGCAGATGGCGGGCCCGGCGCTGTTGTTGTTGGTCACGACATGCGCCCATCGGGCCCAGACCTGGTGGCATCTTTTGCTGAGGGCGTTCGCGAAATGGGTTGCGATGTTGTGGAGATTGGTTTGGCCAGCACCGATGCCTTGTATTTCGCATCGGGTCA
>CAZVLV010000073.1:0-5832 GCA_964628015.1 uncultured Aquiluna sp.
GTTCGCCACACAGATGACATGGTGTTTCAAGTGGACCGAGCACTCCTTGAAATTGGGCGTGCGACCGCTGGGGAGCGTGTGGTCATTGTGGCGGGAGTGCCGCCGGGTGTCCCAGGAACGACCAACGGCATGCGCGTGCACAAGATGGGAACAGCCGGCGATGGCGGTGGAGTGTAGGGTTAGCGCGTAAGTTTCAGTGTCCTTTAAAGCCGTCCAGAGAGGCGGGAAAGGAGCACCACGTGAGTACGCATGAATCGAATGCGACACAGTCGGCCAACGAACAACGTCGCATTGTTGCTGATAATCAAGATATTGCGCGAGCACTTCGCCGAATAGCTCATGAAATCGTGGAGAATCTCAAGGGTTCAACTGAACTTGTCTTGCTCGGAATACCCTCGCGTGGCGTTCCATTAGCCCAACGGATTGCGTCCAATATCGCCGACATTGAAGGCACGCGGATTCCGGTCGGTTCACTCGATGTCACACTATTTCGCGATGACCTTCGAATCCGCCCCGCAAAAGCATTAGCACGAACAGAATTACCCCCCGGTGGAATTGATGGAAAAACAGTTGTGCTTGTTGACGATGTTCTCTATTCGGGGCGCACCATTAGAGCAGCACTGGATGCTCTCAACGAGTTCGGCCGACCTCGCGCTGTTCAGTTAGCGGTATTGGTGGATAGGGGTCACCGTGAACTACCCATTCGTGCCGACTACGTGGGAAAGAACCTTCCCACATCACATGTCGAGAAAGTCTCTGTTGAGATCTCTGAGTTGGATCAACGAGATCAGATAGTGATCCACGAATCATGAAGCATTTGGTCTCTGTGGCGGACCTGACAAAAGCCGAAGCAATCAATATTTTGGATACTGCTGCACAATTAGATAGCGTCACTGACCAGGGTGCAAAAAAACTTCCCACGCTGCGTGGACACACAGTAGTGAATCTCTTTTATGAGGATTCCACTCGAACTCGATTATCTTTTGAGTTGGCCGCAAAGCGACTTTCCGCAGATGTCATTACATTCTCCGCAAAGGGATCGAGCGTCTCGAAAGGGGAAAGCCTCAAAGATACTGCGCTCACTCTTGAGGCAATGGGTGCCGATGCCGTGGTGATTCGCCACTCGGCTTCAGGAGCCGCCCATCAGATGGCACACACTGGTTGGATTAATGCCCACATTATTAATGCTGGCGATGGCACGCACGAGCACCCGACACAGGCGCTTTTAGATGCGTACACAATTCGTCGTCACCTTGGAGAAACGGGCAAGGGTTGCGATGGCCTTACCGTAGGAATCGTTGGCGATGTCCTGCACTCCAGAGTTGCTCGGTCCAATATTTCGCTGCTCAGTGCACTCGGTGCCCACGTTGTCGTTATTGGGCCACCCACCTTGATGCCGGTCGGTATCGAGGATTGGCCATGTGAGGTCAGATATCAACTAGATGACTCGTTACCTGAACTTGATGCTGTCATGATGCTTCGCGTTCAACAAGAGCGCATGAGCGGTTCATTTTTTCCTTCAAGTGAGGAATACAGTCGAGAATATGGTCTTAACAGGGTCAGGGCAGCAATGTTGCCCACACATGCAATCGTTCTTCATCCCGGTCCCATGAACAGGGGAGTGGAGATTACCGCTGAAGTAGCCGATGGTGATCGAAGTGTGATCACGGAGCAAGTGGCAAATGGAGTGAAAGTTCGCATGGCTGTTTTGTACCTACTTGTTGGAGGAGAGTCACATGAGTAGTCCCATTGGCATTCTTCTTCAGAGCACTTTGTTGTACGGGGAATCCGCAGTGGATATTCGCATTCTCGATGGAGTCATTACCGAAATCGGTCCTGACCTGCTCCCTCACGGCGAAGACATTGTTGATGCACAAGGCCGAATTGCACTTCCGGCTTTTGTTGATTTGCACACGCACCTTCGGGAGCCAGGGAGAGAAGATGCCGAAACCGTGAGGACAGGTTCACAGGCAGCAGCCCTTGGTGGATTCTCGGCGGTATTTGCAATGGCAAACACCGCTCCTGTGGCTGATACCGCGGGAGTGGTGGAGCAGGTTTTTCGATTAGGCAGGGAGGCTGGCTATGTCGATGTATTTCCCATTGGAGCTGTCACTGTAGGAATTCAGGGGGAACGACTCGCTGAAATGGGTGCCATGGCGCATTCCGCAGCCCATGTCAGGGTTTTTAGCGATGATGGAAATTGCGTCTCAGACCCATTGCTCATGCGGAGGGCTTTGGAATACGTCAAGACTTTTGATGGTGTTATCGCTCAACATGCACAGGAACCTCGGTTGACAGAAGGCGCACAAATGAATGAGGGCGAACTATCTGGAGTCTTGGGCTTGACAGGCTGGCCAGCGGTTGCCGAGGAATCCATCATTGCCCGAGATATTTTATTGGCGTCGCATGTGAAGTCTCGTTTGCATATTTGCCATGTTTCCACTGCAGGAAGTGTGGAGTTGATCAGGTGGGCTAAGTCACATGGGATTGAAGTAACAGCGGAAGTCACACCACATCATTTACTGCTGACCGAGGAACTCATTCGTGGCTACAACCCCATCTACAAAGTGAATCCGCCCCTGCGCACCAACGCCGATGTCATGGCTTTGCGCCAAGGTTTGGCCGATGGCACGATCGACATCGTGGCAACGGATCATGCGCCGCACCCCCATGAATCAAAGGACTGCGAATGGAATTACGCGGCATTTGGCATGCTCGGGCTAGAAACGGCATTGGCTGCCGTGACCAAGGCAATGCACAATCATGAAGGCTGGAGTTGGCGTACGTTAGCTGAACGCATGTCCATAACTCCGGCGCGAATCGGCCAAGCTCACGAACATGGCCGTCCATTGACTGTGGGTGAGATCGCGAACATCGTGTTAATTGATCCTGATTCCGAGCGAGTTATTGATCCGTATAACTTCGCATCCATCTCTCGAAATTCCCCTTACACGTCCATGACATTGCCAACGGTTGTCACGGATCTCATTCGACGCGGACGATTCATTGTGAGAGCGGGTGAGCTCTGTGCCTGAATCGGCACCTGTGACGGATTGGCCGTTAAGAATCTTGCTGGTACTTGCCATGCTTGCGATTTTGCTCATGGTGTTCTACTTCATGAGGCGTCGGTGGAAAAGAATGACCATTGCCAGTGAAGCGGAGTTCGAGCCTATTGTGCAGATACCCCCTGATTCATTTATTCCGGAAGCCACCGTGTCAGGCTTATTTCTGGGAACCTCGCCAGGAAGTAATTGGATGCTTCGAGTCATGTCTGAAGGGCTAGGTGTGAAATCAAGAGCCAACTGTCAATGGTCATCTCACGGGGTCTTCTTCCAGCGAGAGGGAGCCCCTGACCTGTATATCGACATGAACTGCATTGTGGGGACCTCATTCGGCAGGGGCGTCGCCGGAACTGTGAGGGCGAAAGATAGTGTGTTAGTGATTCGTTGGCTGCTAGGCGAAGCGATACTCGACTCAGGTTTTAGGGCCGATACATCCGAAGGACATCGGTCTCTCATGCAGTTCAATACCCACGTGGAGCAGAAATTGGGACATAGTTCATGACATCGACGGCAGTGTTAGTTCTCGAGGATGGATTCACTCTCCAAGGAAAGTCTTTTGGTGCAGTGGGGACTGTTTTCGGCGAAGCGGTTTTCTCGACTGGAATGACCGGTTATCAAGAGACGTTGACAGACCCTTCCTACTGTGGGCAGATCGTGGTCATGACGGCTCCTCATATTGGCAATACGGGTGTTAACTCCGAAGACCCTGAATCCGATCGCATGTGGCCATCCGGATTCATCGTTCGGGAGAATTCCAGGGTTGTGTCCAATTGGCGTTCTCAGGGAACTTTGTCAGATGCTCTCGCAGACAACAAGGTTGTGGGTATCAGCGGAGTTGATACGCGAGCTTTGACTCGCCACTTGCGTGATCGTGGCGCCATGCGAATGGGAATCTTCACTGGCCAAGACTCACACCGCCCCATCGATGAATTACTTATGCTGGTCAAGGAATCTCCCGAAATGACTGGCGCCAGTTTCACCGATCAGGTTTCCACACACCAGCCATACACGGTTGAGCCACTCGGTGACATTCAGGCTACCTGCGTTGCAGTGGATTTGGGAATCAAGTCCATGACACCCCAACGGATGGCTGAAAGGGGAATTCGTGTCCATGTTGTTCCCGCCAGCAGTACATGGGCCGATATTCAGGCCCTGCAACCCGACGGCATTTTTCTTTCCAACGGCCCTGGTGACCCCGCCACGGCAATCCACTCCGTGGAGTTAGTGCAATCGGCGCTTGCGGAAAAGGTTCCCGTTTTTGGGATTTGCTTTGGTAATCAAATACTAGGTCGAGCCATCGGTTTGGACACCTATAAATTGCAATATGGTCATCGCGGGATTAATCAGCCAGTAATGGATCTCACTACTGGAAAAGTTGAGATTACTGCTCACAATCACGGTTTCGCGGTGAAAGCACCAGATTCACCTGTATTTGATACTCCTTATGGAAAGGCCCGAGTGACTCACATGTGCCTCAATGACCATGTTGTTGAAGGCTTAGAACTCCTGGATATACCGGCTTTTAGTGTTCAGTATCACCCCGAAGCCGCGGCCGGGCCCCATGACTCTGCCTACCTCTTTGATCGATTTCTAGAAATGATGCGTGCCCATGCCTAAACGTGCTGATATTTCCTCTGTCATGGTGATTGGTTCTGGACCAATTGTGATTGGCCAAGCATGTGAATTTGATTATTCCGGTACTCAGGCATGTCGGGTTTTGCGTGACGAAGGTATCCGAGTTGTGTTGGTCAATTCCAATCCAGCCACCATCATGACCGACCCAGAGTTTGCCGATGCCACGTATATCGAGCCAATTACAACGGAATTCCTGGAAAAGATCATCGCAAAAGAACGCCCCGATGCTTTACTGCCAACTTTAGGTGGACAAACGGCTCTCAACGCCGCCATAGCTCTTCATGAAGCTGGAATTCTGGCGAAATACAACGTGGAACTCATTGGTGCAGACGTTGACGCAATTGAACGTGGAGAAAACAGAGAGAAGTTTCGCCAGATTGTGTCCTCCATTGGTGCCGAAAGTGCTCGCTCCCGGATCTGTTACACATTGGATGAATGCCTAGAAGGCGTGAAGGAATTGAGCTACCCGGTCGTAGTTCGTCCCTCATTCACCATGGGTGGAGCAGGTTCCGGAATCGCATACTGTGAAGAGGACCTCATTCGAATTGCGGGAGCTGGGCTCAAAGCCAGCCCTACCGCAGAGATTCTGTTAGAGGAATCGATCATCGGATGGAAAGAGTATGAGCTCGAGCTCATGCGCGATCACAAAGACAATGTTGTAGTCGTATGTTCCATCGAGAATGTCGACCCAATGGGAGTCCATACTGGTGATTCAATAACTGTTGCACCCGCACTCACATTAACCGACCGTGAGTTTCAACACTTGCGAAATGTGGGAATCGACATTATTCGTGAGGTCGGAGTGGATACAGGTGGCTGCAATATTCAATTCGCCATAAACCCAGACGATGGTCGGCTCATTGTTATTGAAATGAATCCACGAGTGTCCAGGTCCTCTGCTCTTGCATCTAAGGCCACGGGATTTCCCATTGCAAAAATTGCAGCGCGCCTTGCTATTGGTTATTCCCTCGATGAAATTACCAATGACATTACTCGTGAAACTCCAGCATCCTTCGAGCCGACACTTGACTACATTGTGGTCAAAGTTCCTCGATTTGCCTTCGAGAAGTTTCCTGGCGCAGACACAACGCTGACAACCACCATGAAAAGTGTTGGCGAAGCCATGGCAATTGGC
>CAZVLV010000073.1:5842-6947 GCA_964628015.1 uncultured Aquiluna sp.
GCTGCAAAAAGCGCTGCGTTCAGTAGAGCAAAAATCCGCCGTTTTCCAATGGGTGCCCCCTCGTAACCCACAAGAGATTGGCTCGCTCCTAGAGAGAATGAAAGTTCCCCATGATGGCCGCCTCAGTCTTGTGCAGCGTGCCCTATGGCTCGGGGCATCCATTGACCAGGTGCACGAAGCCACCAATATAGATCCATGGTTTCTTGATCAAATCGCCCAGATTAACGAGCAAGCAGATGTCGTCGCGTCCACAGATGAACTTGATCGCGATACCCTTTTCGAAACAAAATCCATGGGATTTTCCGACGCGCAAATTGCTTCGCTCAGGGGAGTGCCGGAACAAGAGATCAGATCCTTGCGCGAGACCATGGGGCTACATCCTGTGTTTAAGACAGTGGACACATGCGCAGCTGAGTTTGAAGCGAAAACTCCCTATCACTATTCCAGTTACGACTGGGAGACTGAAGTGGAGCCGTCAGACAGGAAAAAAGTCGTCATTTTAGGCTCAGGTCCCAACAGAATCGGTCAGGGAATTGAATTTGATTACTCGTGCGTGCACGCATCCATGACTCTTCGCGATGCTGGCTACGAAACAATCATGATTAATTGCAATCCCGAGACTGTCTCTACGGATTACGACACGTCAGATCGACTCTATTTTGAGCCATTGACATTTGAAGACGTGATGGAAGTTATTGCTGCAGAATCACGTCAGGGTGAGATTGCTGGTGTGATTGTTCAGTTGGGCGGTCAAACGCCACTTGGCCTCGCGCAAGCTCTCGCTGATGCCGGTGTAAGAGTGGTCGGCACATCTCCTGAATCCATTCATGCCGCTGAGGATCGAGAAGAATTCTCCAAAGTCCTTGCTTTGGCAGGTGTTCCCGCTCCTGCGCATGGAACCGCTCGATCATTTGACGAGGCGCGAGCCATTGCCGATCGAGTAGGCTATCCCGTTCTTGTGCGTCCTAGCTATGTCCTTGGCGGACGTGGCATGGAGATTGTGTACACGGAAGACATGCTTAAGGAATATTTGGAACGCGCTACCGAACTGAACCCCGATCACCCTGTACTTGTTGACCGCTTTCTCGACGATGCAATTGAGATT
>CAZVLV010000074.1:0-6813 GCA_964628015.1 uncultured Aquiluna sp.
TCCTCGCTCTCACCACCACGATTAGCGGCCTGTTTATTGCTGGCGGTTCTTATGAACCTGCACCCATCGGCATCTCCGATCCCGGACCGATTGTTGTCTGGGGTTCTGTATTACTGCGTGTGCTCACGGACATTGCCGCTGTGGTGACAATTGGCTTCCTGCTGGCCGCCGCATTTCTTGATCCGTCTGGCAAAGATGGAATTCTTTCACCCGCTGGGCGCAAAGACATTCTTCGTGCCGCATGGGCAGCGATCATCTGGATGATTCTTGCTGCAGTGCAGGCCGTGTTCCTCCTGGCCAATGTCCTGAGCATTTCTTTGTCGGATGCACTTAATCCGACCGTCATCAGCACCTATGCCACCGAAGTTCCCGCAACTCGAGCATTAATCGCCATTGCCATCATGGCCTTAGTCATTTCCTTAGGTGCGTTCGTCACGTCAACAACCGGAGTCAGCGCAGCCTGGTTGGTATTCGCAGTGCTGGCGGCATCACTTCCCGCGCTAGCCGGACACGGTTCAGGTTTTGGTGACCACGCACTTGCACTCACAGCGGGTGTGGCACACGTTGCGGGTGCAGTGTTGTGGATTGGCGGAATATTTGTTTTGATCTTGCACGCGCTGCGTAAAGACATTCCCTTTCAGCGCTCTGTCGAAAGATTTTCTCCACTTGCTCTCACTGCAATAATTTTGGTGGCGTTCAGTGGTCTGGCAAATGCATACACTCGCTTAAACTCGCCGGTTGAACTCTTCAGTACCGGCTACGGCCAAGTCATCATCATGAAAATGACATTGATTATTGGACTTGGTGTCATTGGATATTTCCTTCGCAAGCGAGTGATTCCACAACTGGATCGCATGTCACGATCCATGATCTTTGCGCGCACAGCGCTGACCGAACTCATCATCATGGTGATGGCCATGGGACTTGGAGTCGCACTAGCTGCCAGTCCCTATCCACGAACGGAATTCGAGTTATTGTCACTCGGAGAATCACTTCTAGGCTATCCCTACCCTGATCCTCCAACTCTGGAGCGGGTCGCCTTGGGCTTCCAACTCGAACCTCTCTTTTTAATCGGCTCACTTATTGCGGCGTCTTTGTATGCAATCGGCTACGCCCGTCTTCGCCAGCGTGGTGACAAGTGGCCCATCATGCGTCTTGTGTCCTGGATGGCCGGAATAGCGGTCGTGATCTGGTGCACCAATTCCGGAATCGCCTTGTACTCACAAGTTTCGGTAGGACTGCACATGACCCAACACATGACCCTCACCATGTTGGGCCCGATCTTTTTGGTCATGGGTGCGCCAGCAACATTGGCCTTACGCGCATTGCGGCCCTCACGCACGGGTGAACGCGGACCTCGTGAATGGCTCGTGTGGTTCCTCCACAGTCCCATCACTCGAGTACTGACTAATCCGGTGTATGTATTCATTGTTTATGTCATTGGCTTGTACGGGTTGTACTTAACTCCCGCGTTCGGTTGGCTCATGGGTAGTCACGTGGGCCATGTGATCATGCAGATCCACTTCATTACAGCCGGTTACCTGTTCTACTGGGTATTGATCGGAATCGATCCTCGACCTAAACCGCTTCCCTACTGGGGTCGGATTGTTTTATTACTCCTGGCCCTCAGTGTCCACGCATTTTTCGCGGTCATCATGATGATGGGAACTACACCCATGGCCGTGGAGTGGTACGGAATTGTTCGCCCCGACTGGGTAACTGATCCACTCCAAGACACTCTCTACGGAGGCCAGGTAGCGTGGGGATTAGGTGAAGTCCCTGCACTGATTGTCTTGATCGCGATCATGGTGCAGTGGGCCCGAAGTGACGATCGAGAAGCCGTGCGCAAGGACCGACAGGCTGATCGAGATGGCGACGCAGAGCTCAATGCCTATAACGATCGCCTGGCTGAAATGAACCGCCGAGCGACCCCCCGAGGCTAGGTTGCAGAGGAATTGATATACCCTAGGGGGTATGACTACTAAGAAGCTTGGCGTTGCCTTAGCCGCCGCCACCATTGCCATGTCCATCACCCTTACTGGGTGCTCCAGTGACTCGACGACATCTACCGTTGAGACCCCTGATTCCTCGGTGGTTGTGGAGCAACCTGCAGCACCGGAGCGAGTCAATGCCACCCAATTTGCCGAGGTTGTGGCCACCCCTGGTGTCACAATCATCGATGTTCGCACTCCAGAAGAATTCGCCATCGGTCACATTGACGGTGCAGTGAACTTCAATGTGGAGGGTCCCGACTTTGGTACCCAAATTGCTGGACTAGATCCAGCCGGAACATATGCCGTCTACTGCCAGAGCGGCAATCGCTCCGTGGCAGCGGTCGATTACATGTCCGGTCAAGGAATCAATGGAATCTTTGAGTTGGAGTCAGGTATCTCCGGTTGGCAGCAAGCAGGTCTTCCTGTAGTTTCATAAACATGATCTCTATTCAATGGCGAGCGATTACATCGCTCGCCATTGTTTTTTCTTTCATCTTTTCCTCATTAACCTTTGTAAGTTTGTCCACTTCTGCATATGCTGCGCCCTCAATCCCCTCAGTGGTAAGAAACATCGAGGGTTCGAATCAAGTGATACTGGTTCAGGCACCGAATTGGAAGTCCACACGGGGCACTCTTCGCGCATTTGAACGTGTCAATGGGAAATGGCAGGAAGTTGTCTCTTCCATCCCCGCCGACCTTGGGTATGGCGGACTTGTGCCAGGCAAACAAAGAAGGCAAGGAACTGGCACGACACCCACAGGCACCTATGCCATTACAACGAGTTTCGGGCGTAAAGCTGACCCCGGAACTAAATTGGATTACATCAAGGTTGATCGTAATGACGCCTGGACGTACAACCCCCGATACCCAAGTACCTACAACATATTTCAAAGTGCCAATCGGAGTTGGTCACGATACGGGAAATATGTAGAGCGACTGTATTCCTATGGCAAGCAGTACAACTACGTGGCCGTATTGGACTACAACCTTCCACCTGGAGAAATCACCCAAGGCGCCCGCGGAATCAATCGCACTACACAATATGCCAACACCCGAATGGGTGGTGGAATCTTTTTGCACGTGAGCAATGGCAATCGCACCGCTGGATGTGTGGCGATTAAAGAAAGTGTCATGAAAAAAATCATGAACTGGGTTGATCCAAAGGAAAAACCTGTGATTGTGGTTGAAGTCGTTTAGTACACAACAACAGGCTTGGTCACAATATCGTTGGCAGCAGGAAACTCTTCTCGCCACTTCGTGGCAAGTCCAGGATCAACCTCAACTGTAAATATTTCTTCAGCATCGCCGGCGTGTGCGTGCACAACACCTAGTGGGTCAATGACGGCTGAATTTCCTCCAAGAATGTGTGAACCCTGACGACCCACTTGATTATTGGCAATGACCCAAGCTTGGTTCTCCACCGCACGAGCGGGGAGTACCGTGTTCCATTGACCGATTCGCTGGGTCGGCCACCCTGAAGGAATCAGGAACGCTTGGGCACCTGCTTCTCGCATTGCTCTAAACATTTCCGGGAATCGAGCGTCGTAACAGGTAGCAAGGCCGGTAAGACCGAGTGGAGTATTGACAACAACGTATTCATGGCCTGGGGTCATGGTGTCTTGTTCACGAGCGTAGGTAAAAACATGGACCTTGCGATACTTCGCTACTAGTTCACCTGAATCATTGAATACAACACTGGTGTTGTACAAGTGATCGCCATCTTGTTCGCAGAATGATCCGCCGTGAATCCACATTCCAAGTTGACGTGCTCTGTTGCTCAGCGCGGTGGGTAGCGGCCCATCGATTGGTTGGGCAATCTCTCGGCTTGTGTTCAGATCAAATGCTCCGGCGTTCCATAACTCGGGCAAGAGGACCAGATCAGTTGTGCCTGCAAGTTGATCAAGTATTCCCATGACACGATCCACGCGTGATTCAGGCGCCTCTGTCTCAGAGCAATCAAGCTGAATCACACTCATTCGCACGCCCATGGATTAAGCGTATTACCTGCATTACCAGACCAGATCCGGCAGACTTTTCCCATGACAAGTGACCTACGAAGTATCAATTCCCTGGCCAACCCCGTAGCCACCTATCAGGAGTCCATTCGTGACATAAGCCAGTTACTCGAGGGTCTTGATGAGTCACAGTGGGATTTACTAACACCGTGTCCCGGGTGGACGGTAGCGGACATCGTGGCTCACCTGATTGATCTTGATGCAATGGCCATGGGTGCACCCAAGCCTGAACACATGCCCGACTGGGATTCACTCCCTCACGTCAAGGGGCCGGCGAATCAGTTCACCGAATTGGGTGTCGATTACCGACGAGGAACGCCTCCTGATGTTCTCCTCCAGCAACTCAATGACACCTCGAGCGCTTTGGTGGAATTTCTTCAGAGCAACTCCCCAACCATCAAGGTGCCTTGGGTAAAGGATGAAATTCCCTTAGATCTGTTTTTATCCATGCGCACATTTGATGCCTGGGCACATGAACAAGATATTCGGGCAACAATCAATTCACCCGGAAATCTCGGAACAAATCCCGCACGTACAACTGCTCAACGAATGATCGCGGCCACTCCCCTTATTTGGGGAAAGAAAGTAGGGGCACCTGCAGGCTCCGCGTTGACTGTGACACTCACCGGTCCTGATATTGAGGGCTCCGTCCACATTCTCGTCGACCCTGATGGGCGCGCAGCTTTTGTTGACTCTGAAGTCACTGGCGCCACCCGTATCACCATGTCGTGGCCGGATTTCCTCAATGCATATAGTGGACGTGTGCCCGCATCGGAGACATTAGCCGCTGCTGTTATCGATGGTGAACTAGCAGAGGAGTTCATTTCGCAACTGCCATCTACTCCTTAAGGCTTGCGACTACTTCTTACGGCTTGCGACTACTTCTCACGCACGATAATCGGCATAATGGTGACATGACGTCCATTCGCGTGTTCCTCCTCGACGACCATGAAATTGTTCGACGAGGGCTCGCCGACCTCATTAGTCTGCAAAGCGATATGGAAGTTGTCGGGGAGGCTGGAACGGCTGAAGAAGCACTTCGGCGTATTCCTGCAGCCCAGCCAGATGTTGCCGTCCTCGATGTGCGTCTCCCCGATGGCAGCGGGGTGGAAGTGTGTCGTGAAGTGCGTTCCTCGCTGCCTTCGGTCAGCTGTCTCATGCTCACCTCCTATGCCGACGATGAAGCTCTCTTTAATGCAATCATGGCGGGTGCATCCGGCTATGTGCTGAAAGAAATTCGAGGCAATGACCTCATTGAAGCAATCCGACAGGTTGCGGGCGGGAACAGTCTTCTCGATCCCAGCATGACCCAAAAAGTTTTGGAAAGACTTCGACATGGTTCCAAAGAGGACTCCGAGCTGTCTCAGCTTTCTGAACAGGAACGAACAATCTTGACATTAATCGGCCAGGGCATGACAAACCGGCAAATAGGTGAGCACATGCACTTGGCAGAGAAAACAATCAAAAATTATGTCTCAGGACTTCTGGCGAAATTAGGTATGGAACGCCGTACCCAAGCAGCTGCTTATGTTGCTCGACTAGAGGCAGAAAAGTAACTAGATTGCTGCAGTCCATGTAGCAACGGTTCCACCAGCGTCTTTCGCCTCGATCAGGAAAGTTCCACCATTTTCCTCAGCGCGCCGAAGCATGTTCGCGACACCTGAACTGCGCCCATTCGGCTGATACCCCACACCGTTATCAGTCACGCTGCATGTGACTACTTGGTTCAGCGCAGTGACCAATACTGACACTTCGGTCGCCTGTGCATGCTTGGCGCAATTCGTGAGAGATTCACGAATCACGGCAAGCAGGTTCTCTGCGACATTCGTGGGAATGACAACATCGTTTAACCCCAGTAATTTAAGTGTTGGTGAAAATCCCAAGGCACCAGAGGCCGATTGAACCTCCTGTGCCACTAAATAGCCAATGCTCTGCTGTTTCACATCAATGTGTAAGTCAAAAATGGTTTGCCGTATTTCGCGAATTGTTTCGTCTAATTGATCTATTGCTTTCTCTACTTGAGCAATCGTTTGTGGGCCTGCATCCGCTGACTGAGTGACACCCTGCAGCATCATGCCTGCCGCAAAAACTCTCTGAATTACTAGATCATGGAGGTCACGGCCAATGCGGTCTCGATCTTCGAGGATGGCCACATGCTCTTTATCGCGTTGGGCATCAGAGAGGACAAGAGTTAATGCCGCTTGGGCCGCAAATGACTCAATGAGTTCGATGACCTCGCGGCGAGCCAGTCGCGAGCCTTGTGGCCACAGGAGGAGCAGCACGCCGAGCACCTTTTCGGCTGTACGAAGTGGGAGCGCAACTGCAGGACCGGAAGCCTGGTCAGTCACAAAATCACTCCACAGGGCACAGTCTTCCTCAATCACACTGGCACCTAAATTAAATGACCTATAGACAATCGAGTTTTCGGGAAGCGGTCTACCCAGCCATTTGCGCAGTGCGCTCACTGCATTATCAGAGTCAGTTTCCGTGTTGAGAATTTCAATGCTCAACTTTTCCTGTGCATCAGGTAGCGCAATGATTGCTGCGGTTGCATGCGTGAGACTTCTGCTTCTTTCAGCAATGAGATTGAGGGTTTCGCCCGAATCATTTCCTGAGAGCACAGATGTACCTATTGCTGATACAGCTGCCTGCCATCTTTCTCGTTGCTGGGTGAGTTCAAAAAGGCGAGCATTCTCAATGGCAACAGCGGCCGCCGCGGCAAGTGCCATAACAGTGCGTTCGTCCTCGGCGGTGAAATTTTGTCCATCTCTTTTTTCGGTGAGGTATAGGTTGCCGAATACCTC
>CAZVLV010000075.1:0-6772 GCA_964628015.1 uncultured Aquiluna sp.
CCGTCCAAGAAGAACTCCTTGCTGATTTGCGGACACGGCTCTCTGCGGCAGTGACGGATCAACCATTTTCATCCATTCCTTCGCGCATTGAAGATCTTGACGCAGGGTTTGATCCCACTAGTCAGCCATTGGTACGAGCGGTTGTCGCTTCTATTCTTGAAACCGTCACAGAAAAACTTGACGAGAGAATTGTTTTGGGTGGAACTTCCAATCTTGCTCATTACAACGAAGTTTTTGCCATGAGTATCCAGCCGGTTCTCGAGGCATTGGAGGAACAAGTGGTGCTCCTTCGCCTCTTGGGAGAAAGCAGCTCCAATCAGCAGGTGTCGGTTCGTATTGGCCACGAGAACGAATATGTCGGCCTCAATTCCACATCGGTTGTGACCTCGCAATACGGGCGTGAGAATTCGCCGGTAGCCTCGCTAGGCGTGGTTGGTCCTACCCACATGGATTACCCAGGAACCATGAGTGCTGTTCAAGCTGTTGCCCAATACGTCAGCAGAATTTTGTCCGCGAACTAGATCGAGTGAGAGACGTGTCAACAGACTATTACGCACTATTAGGTGTGAGCCGGGATGCAAGTCCCGAAGAGATTAAAAAGGCATATCGCAAGCTTGCGCGTGAACTTCACCCCGATGTTAATCCTGATCTTGAGCACCAAGAGAAATTTAAGATGGTCACGGCTGCTTATGAAGTTTTGAGTGATCCTGAAAAGCGCCAAATGTACGACCTCGGCGGAGATCCGCTGAGCAATCGTGGGGGTGGCTTCGCGGGTGGCTTTGACTTTGGCGATGTCATGGATGCTTTCTTCGGTGGGCGTTCGCAACGACGTGGGCCACGTGGACGTGCTCGCCGCGGACAAGATGCTCTGATCAGCATCACAATCGACCTGAAGTCCGCAGTATTCGGAGAAGCAAGGGAAATCACCGTTGACACTGCAATTCCCTGTGATAAGTGCAATGCCTCGGGGCTTGCTGAGGGCTCTGAGTTGGCAACGTGTGCCATGTGCAAAGGCCGTGGTGAAATCCAGTCCGTTCAGCAATCATTTCTCGGTCAAGTCATGACTTCACGCCCGTGCCCCGCATGCCAAGGATTCGGCACCACAATTCCGCACCCTTGTGTCGAATGTTCAGGTCAAGGCCGAGTGCGCCACCGCCGCACCCTCAGCATTGCTATTCCTGCGGGAGTAGATACCGGAACGCGGATTCAGTTGCAAGGCGAAGGCGAGGCAGGGCTCAATGGTGGGCCGACGGGGGATCTTTATGTAGAAATCGTCGTGCAGGGCCATGAAATATTCGAGCGCCGAGGTGATGAACTGCACTGCGCAATCACCATACCCATGACATCAGCCGCACTTGGCAGCTCGATCAACATCGACACACTTGATGGTGCCGAAGAAGTCGGCATTGCTGCGGGAACGCAATCTGGGCACGTCATTACCCTGAAAGGAAAAGGCGCCACTCGATTGCGCAGCGGAAGCAGGGGCGATCTATTTGTACATGTCAACGTTGAGACACCACGTAAGTTGACCGCTGAGCAAGAAGCTTTGTTGCTGCAGTTGGCAGACATGCGTAGCGAGAAGCCCAATCAGGTCGTAAGTCGTGCTGATTCCTCTGGATTATTTAGTCGACTCAAAGATGCATTCTCTTCACGGTGAGTAAGTCAACTTTTTTGGTAGAGCCGGAGATCTGCCTTAACGCGGAAATGGGATCCACAGTCATTGTGGATTCGGCGACCGCTCACCATATTCGAGTGGCTCGAGTGAAAGATTCTGAATTCATAGACATTGTCGATGGCCAGGGCAACCGGTATACCGGACAGATGACTGGCGTAGACACTTTCCATGTCCATAAATTGGTTCATGATTCTCCGCCTCCCATACTCGTGACGGTGGCACAAGGGTTGATTAAAGGCGATCGACTTGAGCGAGCCATTGAGATGATGACCGAAGTAGGTGCCGTGGCTTTTATCCCATGGCAAGCCGATCACAGTGTTGTCATGTGGAATAAAGAAAAGGCCGAACGCAATGTGCATAAGTGGCTCAATGTTGTGCGCGCTGCCACCGAACAATCTCGCCGATCTTTTGTGCCATCAATTGAACCCTTGGTGGCAGGAACGCAGTTGGCAGACCTCGGCGCCAATTTTGATCATGTTGTGATCATGGAAGAAAGCGGTGGGTTGCCGGAAGTGTCGAAGATGGTGGGAAAAGTACTTTTGGTTATTGGACCTGAGGGTGGGCTGAGCGATTCAGAACGGCACGCATTCACCGCCCTCGACAATGCATCATCACTGACTCTCGGCAGCAGTGTCCTGCGCTCAGGGACCGCAGGGGTAGTGGGGCTGACCTATTTGTTCACGAGATCATAGGATGAAGCGATGACCGAGTGCTTGTTCTGTTCAATTGCTGCGGGGGACATCCCAGCGGAAATTGTGCTGCGCACGCCCGATTACGTTGCCTTTAAAGATATCAATCCTCAGGCCCCCGTTCATATTTTAGTTATTCCTGTAGAACATCACGAGAGCATTGCCGCACTGGGTGCCCACAACCCTGAGCTTGCAGGTGGGCTTGTTTCCGTCACAGAAAAGGTTGCTCGCGATGCTGGGCTGACCGACTATCGCCTTGTATTCAACACGGGCACGGGTGCGGGTCAAACGGTTTTTCATGCCCACGGACACGTCCTGGGTGGTCGCGATTTGAATTGGCCCCCCGGATGACGCGAACCGTTATTGAGATCCCAGCCTCGCAGCCCATGGTGGCGCTATTGGGTGCATCTGATGAATACCTTCAGGTCGTCGAGAACTCATTTCCGAGTATTGACATTTTGGTGCGCGGAAATCAAGTCATCTTGGAAGGTGAGTCCCCGGAAATTGACACGGTGGACACGCTCATTGCTGAGATGTTGACCGTGTTGCGTACCGGGCAGGCACTGACGCGCGACTCTGTTGAGCGTTCAATCTCGCTGATGAAGTCAGGCACGAGACCATCTGAGTTGCTTACAACAAATATTTTGAGCAATCGCGGAAAAACCATTCGCGCCAAGACTCTTAATCAGAAAAAGTATGTCGAAGCGATCGATAACAATACGGTGGTTTTTGGTATTGGACCTGCGGGAACAGGGAAAACATATTTGGCGGTGGCTAAGGCGGTGCAAGCCCTGCAGGCAAAACAAATAAACCGAATTGTTTTGACTCGCCCCGCAGTTGAAGCTGGCGAGCGGCTTGGTTTCCTTCCGGGAACACTCTCCGAGAAAATTGATCCATACTTGCGTCCGCTTTATGACGCCCTTCACGACATGATTGATCCTGACTCGATTCCACGATTAATTACCAGCGGCACAATTGAAGTTGCACCGCTCGCTTACATGCGTGGTCGCACACTCAACGATGCATTCATAATTCTCGATGAAGCTCAAAATACAACTGCTCAGCAGATGAAAATGTTTCTCACCCGATTGGGTTTCGGATCTACCATGGTTGTCACTGGTGATGTCACACAAGTGGACCTACCAGGTGGTACCACCAGTGGTTTGCGTGTTGTATCTGAAATTCTCGAAGGACTCGATGACGTCGCGTTCGTGCGTCTGAGTCATAGCGACGTTGTCCGTCATAGGTTGGTCGGAGACATCGTCGCCGCCTATGAACGTTACGACTCGCAATTGGAACCGGGATCTAAGTCCTGAATATGCCCAATCGTGAAGTTCTCAACGAAACAAATGTTGCACTTGATCTCGACTCAATTCACGCACTCATTGATCATCATTTGACGGCCCTTCGAGTTCACCCTGAATCGACCATTGCTGTGACCTTTATTGATGGCGATCGCATGACAACATTGCATGAAGACTGGATGAATGAGCCAGGGCCCACCGATGTCCTGTCATTTCCCATAGATGAAATCGCGTTGCCGAAAGAGGGGGAGATCTCTGAGGTGGGAATATTGGGCGATATTGTGATTTGTCCTGAATACCTCGGCCCCCAGATGCTCGAGAGTGGCCGTTCCTTGCAGCACGAGGCGGAATTCCTGGTCACCCATGGAATTTTGCACCTTCTCGGTATGGATCATCAGGAACCCGACGATCATGCACGTATGTTTGCCCTACAAGACACTCTCATTTCCGACTGGGAAGGATTAAATTGATTACGGTCACTGTGATCGCCATCATTTTATTTGCGATTGCTGGGTTATTGATCAGTGCAGAAACAGCCATTGCTCGAGTCTCGCGCGCCCGCATTGAAGATCTCAAACCAACCTCTCGGTCGGATCGATTGCTGTATCTACTCTCCGATCGCGCCCGCTATGTCAACGTCCTCCTTTTTCTTTCCACCGTTGCAAGCGTGAGTGCATTTGTACTCATTGGTTTTTCCTACATCAATTGGTTGCAATCTGATCATGGATGGTCATTTGCCCTAGCGTTTATTGTTGTGAGCGTCACACTCATCGTTATTTCCTATGTAGGACTTGGTGTCGCTCCTCGAACGCTTGGGCGTATTCATGCTGACAAGATCGCACTACTCGCAGCTGGCCCAGCAAGGTTCCTGGCGGCGATTCTTGGCCCCGTCACCACACTTTTAATCTTGGTGGGGAATGCACTCACTCCTGGTAAAGGGTTTCGCGAGGGTCCGTTTGACAGTGAAGCTGACCTGCGTGAACTCGTGGACATCGCGGGGGCAGATTCCCTGATTGAAGACGATGAACGCCAAATGATTCATTCAGTGTTTGAGTTGAGTGATACATTTGCTCGCGAAGTGATGGTTCCTCGCACCGATATGGTTTTCATTGAGAAACACAAGACATTGCGCCAAGCCTTATCCTTGGGATTACGGTCTACTTTCTCACGCATTCCTGTTATTGGCGAGAATTCTGACGATGTTGTGGGAGTTATCTACCTCAAAGACATCGTCAAAAGAGTTTTTGAGTTCCGTGATGCTGAACAACAGGAATCTGTTGAAGATCTCATGCGCACCCCGTATTTCGTTCCTGACAGTAAGCAGGTAGATGAACTCCTACGCGATATGCAAGCCGCCCGAGTTCACATGGCAATTGTTGTTGACGAATACGGTGGCACGGCAGGACTTATTACCATTGAAGATATTCTTGAAGAAATCGTGGGAGAAATCGCCGATGAATATGACAATGTTGCACCAGAGGTAGAGGAGCTTCCAGACGGCGGCTACCGAGTAATGGCCCGCATGAATATTGATGACTATGCCGACCTCATTGATGCAGATGTTGATTCAGAGGAAGAAGGTGTCGATTCCGTTGTTGGGCTCATGGCGAAGAAACTTGGGCGCGTTCCCATTGCTCAATCAACAATTGTTGTTGACGGTTGGACCTTGATTGCTGAACACGGCTCAAGTCGACGCAACCGAATCGGATTTGTGCGCGCGATCCCTGTTCCTGTCGGTGAAGTAATTGAACTCCGGGATGAGAATGCCTCGGGCTAATGCCAATGTTGCGATTCTTGCCGTACTGGGTGCGGCCGCACTTTTCGGAACCTCTGCAACTACCTCCACTCTGTTAGTCCCGGATGCTTCTCCGCAATCCGTAGCTGCATGGCGGCTGCTTGTAGGAGCACTCGGCCTCATTGTCGTGACCCGGGGATTTGCTTTTACATCCATGTTCCGTATTCCGTTGATGTGGCTCATGGGCCTGTCTGTGGGTGCATTCCAGTTTTTCTTCTTTCTAAGCGCCAACCTTGCAGGTGTGGCAATAGGAACGTTGGTCACCATTTCTGCTGCACCGTGGTTTTCGGGGCTTCTGGGCTGGGCATGGGGCGCTGGACGCCCATCCCGAGTCTGGTGGATCTCCACGGTCATCGGTATAGCAGGAGTTTTCCTCTTGGTGGGGACGCCAGATAGTGGCACCATCAATGTGGGTGGCGTTCTCGCGGGATTAGCAGCGGCTGCAAGTTATGCAGTCATGACCAATATCGGAACACGCTTAACTCAGCAGGGGAAGCCTGCCAACCAAGTTCTCGCGGCAGCTTTTTCCATTGGCGCAGTTCTCCTGGTTCCTTTCATCATTACTGGCGGCTCCTGGTTTACAACACCCTCGGGAATCGTTCTCATTGTCTGGCTTGGGCTATTTGTCACCACACTTGCTTATGTCCTTTTCGGTGTGGGGCTCAAAAGTCTTATGCCCGGGACAATTGCCACACTCAACCTGGGCGAGCCTCTCGTGGCTACGGTATTGGCCGTGTGGCTGCTCGATGAAACTTTGAGTCTTTTGGGCTGGTTCGGATGCATTCTGATCCTTGTTGCGCTTGCATTACTTGCGCAATCTTCACGAACGCCTAGCCATGGGAATGCACAGGAGCGAACACATGTATAGAAGCGGGTTCGCTGCAATTGTCGGACGCCCTAATGCCGGCAAATCAACGCTACTTAATGCCGTCATGGGTACAAAAGTTGCGATCACCTCTGACCGCCCTCAAACAACTCGACGAACAATCCGAGGGATCATCAATCGACCCGAAGGGCAACTCATTCTTGTGGACACACCCGGAATGCACAGGCCACGAACTCTCCTGGGAGAGAGACTCAATGATGAAGTGAAAGACACTTGGGGGAGTGTTGACTCTATTGCGCTGTGCATACCTGCCAATGAACCAATTGGTCCGGGCGATCGATTCATAGCTAGTGCAATTGCCGAATTACACAAGAAAAATCTGTATGCAATTGTGACGAAAATTGACACAGTATCCCCAGATCAATTGGCAACTCAACTGATGGCTGTTTCCGAACTTGGAGAAAGCCTGGGAGTTGAATGGAC
>CAZVLV010000076.1:0-6741 GCA_964628015.1 uncultured Aquiluna sp.
CCACCTGCACTGGGCATCACAATGAAAATCGAAGTTAACCCAGCAACCAAAATCTTCGCTATGAATTTCATTGGTCGCTCCTGCTCGTCATGATGTTCAAGGTGAAAACCAAAGTTTGGAAGATTGGAACCTCGTTAGGCCCAAGAGAACAATTGTGAAAATCACAAGTACAACGGCTTGATACTGCACGAATATGGCGAGCAATGAATCCGCAATGAAAACGAACCACATGAAGTAGATGGCAACGGAATTGTGGAGCGACGTAAACCGCGAGATGGCAATGTGCGCACCGCCCAGGATCACGCCGATAAGGATTACCCACCAGACATTGCTTGCGCCAGAAAGAATTGCCGTCAGTATCGTGGATGCCCAAAATGCAACGCCAACAAAAGCCAAGACATGGATGGCAATAATCGGAGCGGGGGATCTCCCCCGCAGACTACTCACTGACCCTGAACCGGTTAACTTTGCTGACCCATGGACCACAATGCCCATATGGTCGTGCGCACACTGCGCGGTTGTTGCAAGGTGGACACGACTGCGTGTGCGACATCGTCGGCGGTCATCCACTCTGCAAAGCGTGGATCATTCTCGACTCGACCCGTACCAACGGCAAACTCGGTCCCAACACCAGCAGGACAGACTGCTGTCACACGAATTCCCTTCTCGCGAAGCTCACGATCAAGTGCACCTGCTAGTCCCACCTGGGCGAACTTCGTGCCTGCATATACGGCTTCATCGCCACCACCGCGAAGGCCCGCGACTGACGACACGATCACGATGTCGCCTGCACCCGTTGTCTTCAGCATGGCAGGGACACCTGCGCGCACTGTCCACACGGTTCCGTCATAGTTGGTGTGCATCATGCGGCGGAGTTCATCGTCACTGTGATCTAAAATTGACCCATACATGCCAATTCCGGCATTGGGAACAATGGAATCCAACTTTCCAAATTTCGTAACGGCAGCGTCAATGAGAGCTTGGTTGTCTTCCACCGAGCGGACATCCATCGGAACGGCAACAGCGTTATCAGAACCTAATTGCTCAACAACCCCGGCTAAACGATCCGCATTGCGGGCACCCAGAGCCACCTTTGCCCCGAGGTCAACAAGTTGCTCGGCTGTTGCGCGCCCGATTCCCGAAGTTGCCCCGGTAATTGCGACGACCGTTCCCGAAAGGTCTCTGAGTGTGTATGCCATGACAATGATCCTAGTCTTACCCGTGAATGCGCCGCTATGGTTATCAGATGAAACGCGTGGTGATCTTTGGATATGGTTTAGCAGGAAAAGTTTTTCATGCGCCCTTAATCCGAGTAACCCCTGATCTTGAAGTTGTCGGAATTCTCACTTCACATCCAGATCGACAAAATTCTGCGCGCACGGACTTCCCTGATGCCCTGGTGACGGCAGATATCAACCAACTGTGGGCGCTTTCACCCGACTTGGCAGTCATTGCTGGTGCTAATGAGAGCCATGTACCACTGGCCACTGAATCTCTTCAACGTGGAATTAACGTTGTCGTGGATAAGCCGATCACCCCTGATGCCTCCAGTGCCCAGGTATTGGCGGCCATTGCCCGAGAAAAGGGGCTCACTTTTTTCCCTTTTCACAATCGACGCTGGGACTCGGACTACCTCACATTGAAAGCGGTGGTCAATAGAGGGATTATCGGAGTGCCCCACCGCTTTGAATCACGCATGCAAAGGTTTCGCCTCCTGCCCAAGGGCGGGTGGCGTGATCTCACCACTCCCGAGGCCATGGGTGGAGTTCTCTATGACTTTGCTCCCCACCTCGTTGACCAAGCACTCGATCTCATGGGACCTGTGGAGTCGGTTCAGGCATTTGCTCGAACACTGCGCGAAGTACCCTCATCCGATGATGACCTCGTGATGATTCTTGGTCATGCAAGTGGCGCGCTCTCCTATCTGGTGGGTTCTTTGGTGTCCGCCATCCCGGCACCCAGATTCGATCTCTTTGGTAATCGAGGAGCGGCGAGAATTTCCCAGATTGATACCCAGGAGGATCACTTGAAGGCAGGAGAAATTCCTGGTGCAGGTTGGGGGGTCGAACCAGCTGATTCATTCATCGAATTGTGGATCGTTGCCGACTCCGGTGAAACAACTGCAACCACTGAACCACTGCTTCGAGGTAATTGGCCCCAGTACTACCAAGAGGTTTCCCATGCCCTGCATTACGGGGTTCCCCCGACAGTGAGTGTTGATCAAGCGATTCAGACCATGCGAGTTCTTGATGCTGCGAGAGAGTCGGTTATCAGCGGGCACTCGGTGCAACTCGATCCTCCTGCAACTCACGCATAAGTCAGTAGTCGGCCGTGAATCATTGGTGAATATCTAATGACCATATTGTGGTCATGCTCAACGGTTCGTGAGCCGATGTGGTCAAGGTGCCAGCGCCTAGTGAATCGTCAAATCCGTTGGGTGGGCCAGACTGTGGCTCAACACAAATAAAGTGTGAAGCACCGTTATAGATGACAAACCATTCATGTGAATTCTGAATCCGCAGGTGTAACTCTTTTCCCCAATGAAGATTCACTTCACGTGAGGGAATACGAAAGCAGTCGTCATACTCTGCATCAAAATCATGAACCTCGCGAAACTCCCCTGACGGGAATGCGTCTTCACGGATTGCAAGGTGCGCAGATTCAACCTGCAGGACCAGATCAGTAGATGGACCCAGAGAATTCACAAACCATGGGTGCCAACCCACGATAACGGGCACTGGCTCTGTTGATTCCGTATGAACTGTGATGGTTGACTCCAAGCGATCCTCAAACAATCGCCACTGCATAAAGATGCGAAGCGGCGCAAACCATTCATTAATATCTGCAGTGAATTCAATTATCGCGAAATCATTGCTTGAGGATTCGTGTGTACATTTCACCGGTTGATCAAGTATGAATCCGTGCAAGGCCCAGTCCTGATACGAGGGCAACAGCATCCGAGACTGTCCATTCCAATCAATACGGTTGTGTCGTATGCGACCCGCCCAGGGTGCCATGGGATACATACCATGCTCTACTGAATGGCCACCCAAGGAACCCAGTAATTGGTGTCCGTGAAAAATCCATGAAATTAACCGGCCGCCTTGGGTAGTGTCAAAAACTAGGGAGTGTTGATCAACCTCGATGCTGTGCCAGCTAGGAGGCAACGAGGGCAAGTGACTTTTCCATTTCATTGAGTGGATCACGCAACAAGGCAGTAAAAGCGATTTCGGCTGCACCAACAATTGTGCTACCTAGGGGCATTGAGGGTAGCGACAGTCGAGCTCGAGTTTCAAAGAGCGGCCGAGATCGAGTAATTCGAGCCTCAATATTCCCGTGGACCACGGGATAAATCTCAGCAAGGTGACCGCCCAGGACTATGACGTCAGGGTCAATCATGTTGAGTAGGTTTGATAACCCAATTCCCACCCAATCAGCAATACTCTGCAGAGCTTCCAATGATTGGTAATCCCCAGCCTTAGCTGCTCGCACAACTTCGGGGACATTCGATTCAGCAATACTGGTTCCCGCTGCTCGAAGAATCGCGTCGCGGCCCACTTCCGTTTCCCAACAACCCCGATTGCCGCAATTACACGCTTGACCCTGGGGGTTCACGGTCATGTGGCCGATCTCTCCTGCGTAGCCGCTGGACCCGGTCATAACCTCCCCATCAAGAACAAATCCTCCACCGACACCAACGTCCCCGGACAGGTATACGACGCTTGACGCAAGCGCACCCGCGCCTCGGACGTATTCGGCAATGGCACCAAGATTGGCATCATTGCCCAACATGACCTTGGGGCACGCACCAAAGTTTTGAGTCAATACTGGCTCAATCAATTCGACGAAGTTGACATCGATCCAACCCAGGTTCGGTGCCTTTCGCACCAAGCCTGTGTCCGCATCAATGACACCCGGGATCGCAATTCCCACACCCACCCATGCGCACCCTTCCGGCACGCCTGCAAGCAGTTCGGTCGTGCATTCCACCAAACGGCTCACCGCTTTGTCGGGAGCAAATGGGCCGTCGGCACGGGGGCGTTCCACCTGGGAAATCACCTGTCCACCGAGCGAGAATGCGGCTCCAACAATTCGATCGACTCGAAGGTCAAAGGCAACAACGCACGCGGAAGTGGAACTGGGCCTCACAACGAGCGACGGTCGACCTACCGAGCCACCTGAGCCCGGGCCTTCCTCGACTAAGCCCGCCAGAGCCAGATCAGCAACCAGAGCGCCAACCGTACTGCGATTCAAACCCGTGCGTGCTACCAATTCGGAGCGTGTGAGTTCGCCACCCTCATGGAGATAACGCAATACCCGCGCGAGATTGAGACGCTTAATGTCATCTGTGTTGACAGGCTGGGTTCTGATCATTGATCGTGGTCATTCATGAGTTGCGTACTTAACGCATAACTCCGGTGGAACGTTTTCGCGAGAGTGCATCGGCACCAGCTGCGATCATAAGAACAGCACCCGTGATCATGAGCTTGACACCAGCTGAATAGCCGAGCAGGCCCATTCCGTTGTCGATAACGGCCACAACAGCCCCACCGATGAGGGCATCGTGGATGCGCCCACGACCACCGAAGAGGCTGGTTCCTCCGATAACCGCTGCCGCAATCGCATTGAGAACGATGAACTTACCCGCATTGGGATCCACGGACGCCGCACGTGACGCAAACACAATTCCTGCGAAGGCTGCCGTGCCAGAGCAGATCGTGAAAACCGCGATGCGTATTTGACTGACATTGATGCCTGCGCGGCGAGCAGCCTCAACGTTGCCGCCGACGGCATAGACATGGCGACCGAAACTGGTGCGATCCAGAATGAAACCGAAAACCAAGGTGAGAACAGCAATGATCGGAACAATAATTGGCACACCGCTCAGGGGATTCACCTCAGGGTTTGTGCTCCGCTCCAGACTCAGGGCGTACACGGTTGCAAAGCCAACGATCGCGATTATCCCTGTCTTGATCAGGATGATGTTCAAAGAGGTGGCACTAAAGCCGCGAGCCAAGCGACGCCTTCTTCCTGTGTATGCAAAGAGGAAGTAACCACCTACGACGATGGCATAGAAGACCCAACCCATCCAGATCGGCATGTTGTTGTTCTGAATTGCGAGAATTACGTCGTTGGTGACTCGGACGTTGCCGCCTTCACCAATGATCACCAAAATCAAACCTTGGAAAGCCAAGAAGAGTGCAAGCGTGACAACGAAGGATGGGATACCCACCTTGGCAACCAATAAACCAATGAAGATACCAATGATCACACCAGCAAGGAGGGCTACAGCAACTGCCACCGGCCACGAGAATCCCCACCTGGATAATCCCACGGCGAGAAGAGCTCCGGCGACACCCGATGTCACACCTGCGGACAAATCAATCTCACCAAGAAGGAGAACAAAAATCAGGCCCATGGCAAGGATTACAACCACAGCAGCCTGCGTGAAGAAGTTTGCAAAGTTCAATGGAGTGAAAAAGACTGGATTAGCAAGTGAGAAGAGAATGACAAGAATGATTAAGCCGATAACCGCAGGTAGGGAGCCCATGTCACCACTACGAATTTTGGCACGGTAGGCACTCCATGTTTCGCCAATAGAAAGGCTCTTTTGCTGCATGTACTTGGGTAGTTCAGTGTTGAGATCCGAATTAGTGTTATTGCTCACGCGGAAACTCCTTCGTCTGCGAGGGTCGAGTCGGCATCACTCCGACCGCCCGTGATGTACTCCACGACTTCGCCACTATTTGTTTCACTCGTTTTCAATCTCGTCACCATGGTTCCCAGATAGAGCACATAGATGTAATCGGCGACTTGGAAAACATCTTGAAGGTTGTGAGAGATGATTACAACGCCCAAGCCGTTGTCGGCCAATCTCTTGACAAGATTGAGTACTTGCTCTGTCTGCGCGACACCTAGGGCCGCAGTGGGCTCGTCCAGGATCACCACTTTGTTGTTCCACAATACCGAGCGGGCAATGGCCACGGTTTGCCTTTGCCCACCGGAAAGACTCGAAACCTTCTGGCGCAAGGAGGACACGGTTCGTACAGAAAGGCTTTGCAGTGTTTCACCTGCTCTGGACTCCATGTGGGCTTCGTCTAATGCAATGCCGCGTTTAAGTTCCCTGCCCAGGAACATGTTTTGCACAATATCGAGGTTGTCACAGAGCGCAAGATCCTGATACACCACTTCAATGCCTAATGCAGAGGCATGCTTAGGATCCTCAAGTTCTACTTCTTTGCCCTCAAAATAAATCGTTCCGCCATCAAATGGCTGGATACCCGCTAAACCTTTAATGAGCGTGGATTTACCTGCACCGTTATCACCAACGAGTGCTGTGACCGAACCCGGTTGGACCGCAAAGTCTATTCCGCGAAGAACATCTACGGCGCCGAAGCTCTTGGTGACTCCTCGGACTTCGAGGATTGGTTGTGAGTCATTAGTCATGTGGAAATCCCTTTGCTCGCTGTCCACACACTGTAGAAGTTGCAGTCAGTCTGTGGTGGGTATTTCAAAATATTGCTGGAGTGAACTGTGGGCTCGTGCTTGCGCACGAGCCCACAGCCTCACAAATAGCTACTACTGAATACCGAGTTCGGTACAAGCAGCAGCAACATCGCCTGCACAGAGTGCTGCTACATCGAAGCCTGGGGAGGCTGCGATTACATCAGCAACGTTTTCTGAGTAGATGATGACTGGATCTGAGTACTTGGCAGGAACGGTGACGCCATTGACGTCAAC
>CAZVLV010000077.1:0-6711 GCA_964628015.1 uncultured Aquiluna sp.
GGTCGGTGAACTAAAGCTCAGTTCCACGCGACTTGAACCGATTACTTGAGTGGCCGCTGCCAGTGGTTCTGTTTGGAAGAATGCGCTCTGACCAGGAAAGGCAGAACCCACCAGTGATCCAAGATTGCCGGCAATCGCTCCACCAATACCAGGTAGTGACGTGATGGTGGCCGGGCTCGCACCCGCGGGACTCAGAATTTTCTGCGGTGGTCCGGCTATGGCCATCAATTCCGTTTCGCCACCAAAAATCCCGGGATAGTCGGGGCCAGTGAGAACGACAGCATCGGGGCGAGTGTCCTGGGTAGAGATGGCACCAGAAGGAAGTGTCACCTCGAAGGGAGAAGCCACAGGAACATCAGATTGCATAAGGTACTTGGCAAACCACTGAGTGATTAATGATTCGAGTCGCTCCTGCTCATTGATTCCTCCATCGTGACCCATGCCGTGCCACACCACCGAAACTGGTGTTTCCGGATGTGCGGCCAGAATCTGTTCGGCGTTCGCGTTCGTTTGAGCGAGGGGGAATAGCGAATCCGCTTGGCCACCACTAATAAGGGCAGGCACTGTAATTTTGTTGGTGATCGTGATGGGTGAGGAAGCGCGCATGAGAGCCGCGCTTGCCGGCGTCACGGAAGCGGTGGCTGCTGACTCTGTATATGCCTTGCACCAGTCCGGACTAAAGCGCCCGCACTCCGTAACGGAGCCATCAGGGTTTGCCAAACCCACACTGAAAAAGAATCCGGTCCACAAATCCTTATATGCGCCAAGTTGATCACTTCCGCTCACGCTCTGACCGAAAAGTGAAGTCTCTAGATCATTCCAGGTGATATCGGAAGCGAGTGCATCCACACGATTGTCGTAACCGGCAACCATGAGCGATAGTGCTCCGCCGTAGGAGCCGCCGGTGAAGCCAACGCGTGGATCGCCGTCTGAATCAAGAGCTACTTCGGCACGTGTCGAGAGAAAATCAATCAAAGCTCGGGCATCGGCAACTTCGAACTCAGGCGAGTTAACTGAAATCAACCCTGTGGAATCTCCAAAGCCCCGAGCGGAGTAGGTCAACACAACAAACCCAGCCTCAGTGAGTTTCTCCGCCTGGGTGCTCGCCCCATTCTTATCGCCACCGAAACCATGGGCAATGACAACGGCGGGCGCAGGGGTTTGTTCGGGCACGTACAGATATGCGTCCAAAGAGACCGGATTTGGATCGGTGGCTGAGTATGGCGCACCTGGGATGCGCAACGCTTCAGGTTCCGCAGCCTGGGCGACAGGGGAAGCAAAAAATAGAGTTCCCGTGAGCAGCACCATGACAGCCGCGACGCTTCTCACGAACTTCACCTCATAACTCTACGTGGCAACGGGTGATGAGGAAATTCGAGAGTCATATTCGCGGGAACAAGCCACATCGATGACCTGTGATAGATGACCTATGTGGGCCGAAATCGAACGTCATCCTGCGTTGCCCTGCCCACGTGCCAAGATGGTCTAGTGAGAACCACTGCGTTGAGCCGCCCGAGCCTCAGCATGAGGGATTCGGTATTAGGGCCTGCGCAGAGGAAGCATGCAATCGGTGAGTTGGCAACTCGGGAGTTCGACATTCTGGTGATTGGCGGCGGAGTCACTGGTGCGGGCGTTGCCCTGGACGCCGCCTCGCGCGGATTGTCAGTGGCTCTCGTGGAGAAGCGTGACTGGGCCGCAGGCACATCCAGCCG
Source organism: uncultured Aquiluna sp. (assembly GCA_964628015.1). Lineage (GTDB taxonomy): Bacteria > Actinomycetota > Actinomycetes > S36-B12 > S36-B12 > UBA4592. The sequence goes on from CAZVLV010000077.1 coordinate 1,713, forward strand.
TTCCGGCAAGCTCTTTCATGGTGGACTGCGTTACCTAGAGCAGTTTAATTTCGGTTTGGTGCGGGAGGCATTACGCGAGCGCGGACTCATGCTGGAGAAATTGTGCCCTCACCTAGTACGCCCCATTCAATTCATATATCCGCTCAAGCACCGCATCTGGGAACGCTTGTACATGGGAGCTGGACTGTTCCTCTACGACACGATTGGAGGCGCGGGCGCGGTTCCTCGGCACAAGCACCTGTCCAAAAGAAGAATTCTTCAGATGGCACCAGGCTTGAGTCCCGAGGGAATGGTCGGCGGAATTTCTTTCTTTGATGCGCAAGTGGATGACTCTCGCCACACCATGGAATTGGTGAGAACTGCTGCGGGTTTTGGTGCGGTGGTTGCTCCAGCGCTGCAGGTGATTGACGTCACGCACGATCACATGGGCAAGGTCAACGGGGTAGTAGTGAAGGATCTTGAGTCTGAAGGAGAGGTTCGTATTCGTGCTCACCATGTTGTCAACGCAACTGGAGTATGGACAGATGAACTCCAAGATTTAGCAGGCGGCCACACTGACTTCACTGTTCAGGCCTCCAAAGGAGTGCATGTTTTGGTGCCACGCGATCGCATTGATTCCACGGTCTCAATTTTTGTTCGCGCCGAAGATAGCGTTTTATTCATTCGCACCTGGGGTAACCATTGGCTAATTGGAACCACCGATACTGCGTGGAATAACGATCTTGACCACCCAGCTGCAACCTCGACGGATATCCAGTATTTATTGCGCAACGTGAATCGGGTACTGAACGTGAAGTTGACCGAAGCAGATATAGATGGCGTGTACGCGGGTCTTCGCCCACTCATCAAAGGTGAAGTCGGTGCAACGAGCGATCTCAGTCGCGAGCACGCGGTACACACACCCGTTCCGGGGTTCACGACAATCGCAGGTGGAAAGTACACGACGTATCGTGTTATGGCCGAAGATGCAGTGAACGAGTCGATAAAACAGTTGCAGCATTGTGGAATTGCCCTAGATGCACCACGTTCCGATACGGCTGACATACCGCTTATTGGTGCTCGTGGTTGTGAACAGGCTGCTGACGAAATACGCAGTCAAGCTAACTCACTGGGCTTGACTGCAGTTGCCGTCGATCGACTACTGCGCCGTTATGGCTCCATGGTGACCGATCTTGTGGTTTTGATGCGTAGTCGGCCCGAACTAGCGAAGCCGATCACAGATGGCGCAGGATACTTACGTGTCGAAGCTGTGTACGCCATCACCCATGAAGGAGCCCTTCATATAGACGACATTCTGACTCGTCGTACGCACCTATCAATTGAGACGCCCGACCAGGGATTGAGTGCAGCCGTTGAGGTGGCTCAAATAATGGGCGCAGAGTTGGGTTGGGATGCAGAACGCACCCAATTGGAGTTGAATCATTATCGAGATCGTGTGGCCGCTGAAAGGGCCGCACACCAGGTCCCAGACGACTTAGGTGCTCAAGCAGAGCGCAATCGAGTCCGGGATATTCGGTTGACTAAGGTGTAGTTACTTAGTTCACTACGAAGGAGTCAGCACCATGGAGAAAGATCTTTCCGCCCAAGAAGATGTTGAAGTCGGCGACGACCTCTCAATCAACATCGTTTTAGACGAGAATGACAATGTCATTGGTGCGATCTCAGACGAAGTAATCGTGGCTACGAGTTCTGAGGGCTCAGTTGTAGACGAGATTATTGATGTCCTGGACGCTAATGGAGATCTCGTGTTGGAGGACGAAAAAGTCACCATCTATGACGCTGATGCCAATGTTGTGGCACAGACTGAAGAAATTCGAATTCCACTCGAAGGTTAATTCCGCAAGGGTGTTGTGCGGGGAACCTTGGGCAGCCGAATAGCCGGAAAGCCAAGGAGAGCTTTTTCAGGGGGATTACATGAGTATCGCTTTCATGCGTTGGAAGTGGGTCCTAGCGACTCTCGTCACCTCACTTCTGGTGGTGTCGTTATCAACTCCACCCGCGACCGCGGCAACAAAAGTGAATCCAATCAGGATCCTCAATTCGCTACCCGTCAGTGCTGAAGCTGGTGCTGGATATAACCGGGATCTCTTTCGCCACTGGTCCGATCTTGATGGCGATGGTTGCGATACTCGTGAAGAAGTACTCATCGAGGAACGTATTTCTGGTGATGTTCGAGGGTGCGAGGTTGTAAATGGCATGTGGTTTTCCATTTACGATGGCAAGCGAACGAGTGATTCGAGCACTTTTGACATTGATCACTTTGTTCCACTGAAAGAGGCTTGGGATTCCGGGGCATGGCGATGGGACTCGAACACTCGCCAGCGATTCGCCAATGATCGTGTTTATGCTCCATCGCTCGTTGCCGTGACCGCTTCCTCCAATAGATCCAAGTCGGATCGTGATCCGGCCGATTGGTTACCCCAACGCGAACGGTGTTCTTATGCGCGTTCCTGGGTGGGTGTGAAGTTCCGTTGGAGACTCAGTGTGGACAGCACGGAAAAAAGGACACTCACTCAAATCCTGCAAGGGTGTAAGGGGAAGATGGCAATTCCGAGTCGTGCTGTCATTGGGACAGACCCTCAGAGTGGATCACGCCCCACAACACCGAGCACTCCCTCTCGACCGGACTCCACGACCGATCCGCGTTTTTCAACTTGCGGTGAGGCAATCGCTGCAGGTTATGGTCCCTATCACAAAGGTAAAGATCCTGAATATGAATGGTATATCGATCGTGATAGCGATGGATTTGTCTGCGAGTAGGGTGCGCAACTTACATGTGCGGTAGCGGGAGGTAACGCACCGGCGAACCAGCGGAAGTGTCGCTGTCAATGACGGCAAACCCGGTGGAGTGGCTTAGCCCCCGGAGCATGGCAGAACCATTGAATTCTGCGACAGAAAATCTGCCGGAGTGTGCGACACCTGCAATTAGTCGAGTTCCACTCTTGGTGTAGAGATCATGGGACGTGGTCAGTGTTTCCAATGCTGGTTGTGGGAGCCCCAGTACCGAATTAATTATTGGCTGAGCCAGTGTGAGGAGACCAACAATCGCGGAAAGTGGGTTACCTGGCAGTCCGATTACCGGCAAATTCCTGTTGTCGGCTCGATGAATTATTCCCAGCATCATGGGGTGACCTGGGCGTACGTGTACTCCGTCTACATGCATGGTGGCGTCAAGTTTTTCCAGAACGGTGCGCAGAAAGTCACGAGGCCCCGATGCGGTTCCGCCTGTTGTAATCACGATATCTGCGGTGACATTCCTCAGGGTGTCTTCAACGTCAGTCAGTGAATCTGTGCAGTGGGTTACTTGTGCAACGACCGCCCCCATACGATTCAGCCAACCAGGTAACTGCGGACCGAGGGAGTCTCGAATCTTTCCCAGTTGCGGAATTCCCGCAAAGGTGAGTTCATCTCCAAAGACCAAGATATGCACTGTGGGTTGGACTCGAACGGTAACTGTGTCGTGTCCCGTGGCAGCAAGAACGCCGATGGAACTTGGCGAGAGCCTGCTTCCAGCAGAAAGCATAAGGTCACCAACACGACACTCCTCACCCGCCATGCGAATATCTGATGAGGGAATAACAGTTGTCACCAACTGAGTGTCGTGAACACTTCCGTTTTCACTTCGAACAATCGCTGTTGTTCCACGAGGTACGGGAGCGCCCGTTGCAATGGAACAGGCTTCTCCCGCACTAAGTTCCCAGTTGGGAAACTCGCCGGCCACGACTTCACGGGTAACCTCCCATGGGCCATCGCCCGAAACAGCCCAGCCGTCCATTGCTGAGTTATTGAAAGATGGAAGATCCACGAGCGCCACATGATCGACAGCGACCACTCTGTGATCTGATTCGAACAAGGCGATTATTTCCGTTTCGCCTGCACTCACTACTGATGCAGCGATCTCACGAGCTCGCTGCCAGGAGACTTCGCCCACTGATCCAGCGCTAATCGGTCTGCTCCGCGCTCCAGTTCTCTGCAAGTTGACCAACTCGCCGAGCTACATCGGCTGGATCAGCACCCTGGGCGACAGCAATGCCCATGAGGTACGTGGAAAGTGGAGCAGCAGGCCGTTCCACATTATGTGCGGCATCCCGAGCCACGGCGAGAATCTCTTTCATGAGGCCGTCAGTGACCTCGACCCCCTGTAGGGACAATTCATCAGTGACGGCTGTTATCCAGTTATGCATGCCCCAACTCTATTCTCCCCAGCTCTATTCGCCCCATTCGCGCAGTCGAATCGCGCGAGCTCGAATGAGGTCTTCTTGGGTATTGATGTCGAGAAGTAATTCTTCACTATTCAAGGTGTGTGTGCGCGGTTGATCTATGTACTCGACCACTTTGAGATGTGACACAACTTCTTTCAAGCTTGCATTCTCGGGCGTTCCGAGCTTAGACACGACACCAACGAAACTAGGTGTGTTGTATTGCGCACACAAGTAGTGCGGTCTTCCGTTCACGTCGCGAGGAATTTCAGCGTCAATGTTTGGGTGAAGTGTGTGTTGAAAGAGCCAGGGAACACCAAAAGGGGTATCCACCGCGATAACCCGAAAGCTTTCCGAGGAAACATGCGGTAAAGCGGCATGAATTGCAGCTACGGGGCCACCTCCTGGGGGATCCTCGCGGACGTAGGTTGCGGACATTTCCTGGTGTTCACCAACAATGATGATCGAGGTCCCTTTTGGAATCTGCCCCCACACAAACTCAAGAAGCGATGTGCCACCAAAGTCCATCGATGCCTTGTCGCGGCCCATTCGCCGACTAGTGCCCCCTGTGAGGATGACAATCGACCCGAAATCGTCCATGTCCGAACAATATTGGATTCATAGTTATACACATCTCACACGAAGTGATGGAAACACTGGATCAAATCCGACACAATATGTCTATCGCTTTCCAACCCAAGCGACATGAAAGCCCGCGTGACAGCCCCCCAGTTGCGCGGGCTTTCACCTTTTCGTCACGCCCGCGTCACGCCCGCGACTCGCACTCACTCCCTCGTCAC
>CAZVLV010000078.1:0-6687 GCA_964628015.1 uncultured Aquiluna sp.
ATTGTTAGCCAAGGACATCTCGTGCTCTCGCTCGAAAGTTTTACTCCCCGCATCAGCTTGGTCATCGCCAGCACCATCGCCTGAATCTCTAATGAGGTCGGCGAGTCCGATCTCAGCGGTGTCAATTTCTTCAAGTAGTCGCACTTCGTCCAGGTTGAGCGCCTTGCGTATCTCGTTGAGCTCAGATTTTGTCCACGGACTCTCATCTTCGCGAACCACGAGCACCTTCGGCGCGACAGTGGGTCGAGGTGAAATTACCTTGGTAATCCCGGGAACAGGCTTAGCCTTCTTCTTTGGCATCTGAACCACATTGCCAAACTTTTTGATGACCGGTGGCGCGGGTGGCTCAATTACCTCGATCTCAATCGTTTCCTCAACGACTTTGCCGGAGCTAGTTTTTTGCGCTGGAGCAGATTTGTCAGACTTTGCTTGAGTGGCGGACTTCGCCTCCGTTGACTTGACGGTGTTCTTAGCAACCGGCTTTTTCGCTACAACTTTTTTCGCCACGACTTTCTTCGCTGGAGCTTTCTTAACAGCGGCTTTTTTTACGACCTTTTTAGCAACAGCCTTCTTCGCGGGCATCTTCACCGCGGGTTTTTTAGCTACGGCCTTCTTTGCAACAGGTTTCTTTGCAACAGGTTTCTTGGCAACAGGTTTCTTAGCAACAGGCTTCTTAGCAACAGGCTTCTTAGAAGCGGCCTTCTTTGCAACAGCTTTCTTGACACTGGGCTTGGAAGCCACTTTTTTCACGACCTTTTTTGTCGCCGGCTTCTTCGCCGGAGCCTTTTTTGACGCTGCCACGTATGTCGCCCCCTTAGGAAACGCGGTATATCTGGAGTTGCTGCCGATGGTGAACTTGTTCCTATGTGAAAATGCGCCTCTCAGCGCACGTGCGAATGGTATTGCCCAGCCACTAAAGTTGTGAAGTGCCCTCCGGGTATGGGATAACTCCCGAGCGTTTTGGCCTCACTTTCACAGAAAGAACCCCCATGTACAAAGCAGTGCCCCCCACGGTGAACTTGACCGAACTTGAGCACGAGGTACTCGCTTTTTGGGATCACAATGACACATTTGCCAAGTCCATGCAGTTAAGCGAGGGGCGCCCTCAATGGACCTTCTATGAAGGGCCGCCAACCGCCAATGGGACTCCGGGCGCCCATCACCTTGAAGCCAGAGCATTCAAGGATGTTTTCCCCCGGTACCGAACGATGAAAGGCTTCCACGTGCCGCGCCAGGCGGGCTGGGATTGCCATGGCCTCCCCGTTGAGTTGGCCGTTGAGAAAGAACTCGGATTTAGCGGAAAAGGGGATATCGAGGCTTACGGGGTCGCTGAGTTCAACGCCAAATGTCGTGACTCTGTACATCGACATGTCAACGAATTCACCGCCATGACTCGCCGAATGGGCTACTGGGTTGATATGGATAGCGCGTACTGGACAATGGATTCAGATTATGTGCAGAGTGTGTGGTGGTCCCTCAAACAAATCTTTTCGTCAGGGCTACTCGTTCAAGACCACCGCGTTTCTCCCTACTGCCCACGGTGTGGAACGGGGCTCAGTGATCATGAACTTGCCCAAGGCTACGAAGAAGTCGTTGATCCATCTGTCTATGTTCGTTTTCCTGTCACTCATGGTGAACTTGCCGAAAGGTACCCACATCTGAGCCTCCTGGTGTGGACGACCACGCCGTGGACTCTTGTGTCAAATACTGCAGTAGCTGTTAAGCCCAATGCGATGTATTGCATTGTTGCAATGAACGACGAACACTTTATCGTTGCCGAGGAACTCGTAGAGAAACTTTTTGGTCCAACCGTGACCTCTGAAGGCGAAGTTCAGTACACCATCAGTGAAACTTTCGAAGGTTCCTCACTTGAGCGACTGCACTATCAACGCCCATTTGATTTCATCGATATTCCCGACTCTCATTTTGTCATTCTGGCTGACTATGTCACGACCGACGATGGCACCGGATTGGTTCACCAAGCACCGGCGTTTGGAGCTGACGACTTAATTTCATGCCGCGCGTATGGTCTGCCAGTTGTCAACCCGATTGAGCCAGACGGAACCTTCCAGAAATCGATACCACTTGTGGGTGGGCAATTTTTCAAGAAAGCCGACACCGAGCTCACACTTGACCTAAAAAACCGAGGGATTCTCTTCCGCTCAGAAAATTATGAACATGCTTATCCGCACTGTTGGCGGTGCCACACGCCACTTATCTACTATGCGCAACCATCTTGGTACATCCGCACTACCGCTATCAAAGACAAGCTCGTGGCGCAGAATGAAAAAACGAATTGGTTCCCCGAAACAATTAAGTGGGGCCGGTATGGCGACTGGCTCACGAATAACGTCGACTGGGCTTTGTCCCGAAACCGTTACTGGGGAACCCCGCTTCCGATCTGGCGGTGTGATAACGACCACCTAACAGCCATAGAGTCACTCGCCGAGCTCAGTGATCTCTGCGGTCAGGATGTCACGCAGATCGATCCACACCGTCCCTATATTGACGCCATTACATTTCCATGCCCCGTATGCACCCACACTGCCACTCGAGTACCAGAAGTAATTGATTGCTGGTACGACTCAGGGGCTATGCCATTTGCGGCTCAGCACTATCCACAATCAAATGGTGAAACTTTTGCACAGCAGTACCCCGCTGATTTCATCTGCGAGGCAATTGACCAAACACGTGGGTGGTTCTACACACTCATGGCTATTGGCACCCTCGTTTTTGAGGAGTCGTCCTATAAGAACGTTGTGTGTTTAGGTCACATTCTGGATGAAGATGGTCGAAAAATGAGCAAGCACCTCGGCAATGTCCTTGAGCCAATACCCCTCATGGATGAACACGGTGCGGATGCGGTTCGCTGGTTCATGTTGGCCAGCGGTTCACCGTGGCAATCACGCCGGGTAGGACATGCAGCCATCGCCGATGTTGTCAGAAAGTCACTTCTGACCTACTGGAACACCGTGTCATTTCTTGCGCTCTACGCACGAAGCGCGCCTTGGTCCCCCATCGATGGCGCCCCACCGCTCGCCGACCGTCCCATCATGGATCGCTGGCTCATCAATGAAGCGCATGCCATGGCATCCGGTGTTGACCAAGCTCTTGAGAATTTTGATACGCAAAAGGGAGGTCGCCTCCTCGCGGAGTTCATTGACGACCTATCGAATTGGTATGTGCGGCGCACCAGAAGGCGATTTTGGGACGGGGACCCAGCCGCACTGGCTACCCTCCATGAGGCCGTGTACATAGTCACGTTGTGTATGGCTCCGTTTACGCCGTTCATTACAGAACGAGTGTGGCAAGACCTATTTCGAGAGACTGACCCAAGCGCTCCGGAATCCGTGCATCTTGCTCAGTGGCCACGTGTCGAGGAAGTGGACACTCAACTTCGCACCGACATGAGAATTGCCCGTCGGGTCACGGAGTTAGGTCGAGCCGCACGTTCAGCAAGTTCCGTCAAAACCCGTCAGCCACTTTCGCGTGCGTTAATCAGTGCGCCTGGATGGGAGAATCTGGATCCACACTTGATGAACGAAGTCGCACAAGAACTCAATGTTCGACACCTGATGCCCCTTTCACAAACAGATGGCCACCTCGTGGACATCAGCGTGAAGCCAAATTTCCGCGCATTAGGGCAGCGATTCGGCAAACAAACCCCTGCTGTGGCTCAAGCCATCGGCGCAATGGACCCAGAATCCCTCGTGGAAAGTATTCGATCACATGGAAGTATCGAGATCAACGTCGAAGACGTGGAATCCCCAGCACTGATCCAACGTGAAGATCTCGTGATAACGGAATCCCCGAAGGAAGGTTGGGCTGTAGCCTCTGAGTCGGGTGAGAGTGTTGCCTTGGATCTCGAGGTCACTCATGACCTTGCCCTTGCAGGCTTGTCTCGGGAACTGATCCGCAGCATTCAAGAAGCTCGGAAGACCGCAGGCCTGGACATATCAGACCGCATATCTCTCACGTGGCTCAGCGACGATCCGTTGATGGTGGAAACCTGGGCAGTGCACGGCTCGGAGATTGCCCATGAAGTACTGGCCACTTCTGTCCATTGCGCTACCGAGGTACCGACGGGAATTGAAGTGTCTCACGACCTCAACGTTCAGATTTTCCTTGCAAAGGCGTGAAATCGCTTACTGCAGGTTACGAAATACACCAATAAGGATCTGGATACCAATGAGCAGTATGAGGAATCCAAGGTCCAGAGACACCTGACCAATGCGAACAGGCGGAACCACCTTCCGAATTAACCGCAGAGGAGGTTCGGTCACGGTATAAATCGCCTCAACCAGAACGAGCACGACTCCCGTGGGCCGCCAATCTTTTGCAAAGATCTGCACGAAGTCGAACACCAACCTGCCAATCAAAATGATCAAATAGATTGACAGAAAGGTGGCGATGATGTTGCCAACTTCGCTCATGTTGCCACCTTCACAGATCCCACTTCTTCACAGACCCCACACCTTCACAGATAATCGCCAATCCACCGGACTGAACCGACATGAGTCTAACTCTGATTGAAGAATCCATCTTGGGCGAGTTGCTGACGAGCCTGATCACCTACGTCAACATTGACAGGTGAAAGCAAGAAAACTTTATTCGTAATACGCTCGATACTCCCCTTGCAACCAAAGACCAAGCCTGCCGCAAAATCAATAATTCGTTTTGCGTCGTTGTCGTCAAGGTCACCCAAGTTCATGATGACCGGAATCCCATCACGGTATTCCTCACCGATTCTTCGAGCATCGTTGTAGGAACGAGGATGAATAGTTTCGATGCGAGCAAAGTCGAGTTGACGCGGAGGAGGGTTGTACTCGGGCACCCTTCCACGACTCGGTAGTTCTTCATCCCTACGGATTGTCCTGACTCCTCGTGGTTCAGGAATTGGGCGAACCGACCGGGATGCGACAACTTCTTCATATTCGTAGTCATCGGAGAAACCGCGTCTGCCGCTACCTCGCTGCGAGGCACGCGACTCACGATTGTCCGACGAGTAGTCCTCGTTGTAGGAGTCGTCCTCAACGAGGCCGAGATAAACAGCCATTCTGCGCACTGCGCCAGCCACGACGTGTCCTCCTACATTGCAATCTGGTCCGGACTGTGGTCCGGAAAACTTCTGAGCCTGGTTGTCAGCGACTTACGCCGCTGAGCCTTCCTCACCGAACGTTACTCCACCCCAAGGCGGTCCCCGAGGATCGCGCTTCCAAGTCGGACGTGTGTCGCACCGTATTCGATGGCTTCCTCAAGATCGTTACTCATGCCTGCCGAGATCTTGGTTGCCTCGGGGAACTGATGCGAGAGGATTTCTGACAGTTCAGCAAGTTGCTCGAAAGCTGAAATTGCCCGGATCCCTGTCGTAGGGTGAGGAGCAACAGCCATGAGGCCCTGTAACTCCAACGCCTGAGTCGCAGCAATTTTTTCAGCCAATTGCAGCATCCCAGTGGGCTGGATACCTCCCCTATTTTCGGGTGCAGATGGATCCAGGTTTACTTGAATGAATACCTGGAGAAGTTTTGAATGAGCGACAGCAGCTCTCGACAATGGCTCAACAAGTTCCACCCGATCGCACGTGTGCACTACATCTGCCCAGGAAACAATCGAGTTCACTTTATTTCTCTGAATCTGCCCGATCATGTGCCAGACGAGACCAGCGGGCGACTGGGCTGCCTTTGCTTTTGCTTCTTGATCTCGGTTCTCTCCCACATTTCGTACGTTGAGGTCATAAAGAATCTGAACATCGGCTTCCGGATACGTTTTTGTCACGACAATCAGAGTTACCGGGTTTCCGTTTACCGTGTTCTCACGGCCCGCTGCCTGGCATGCGTTCGCTATACGTTGTTCGGCACGCCATAGATTGTCGGCAATTAGGTCAGCACGAGTTGGCTGTTCATGCATGATGTGAGTCTTTCAAGTTAGTCTCTTTCAAAGTGGACTCCCTTATGGCAATAACCAAGCCCTGCCGACCTGTGCGCCCATCGCGCCGATAGGAAAACAATTCGTCAGTTAACTCGGCAGTACAGCCACCACATGAGGTAAATCCGATTCCGAGTCCCGAGAGTTGAGCCTGGAGTCCTGCTTGAACATCGATACCACCAGAACTATCCAGAGCAGCATCAGCGATGCCTCTCTCACAACTATCGCGAACTTCCTGAATGCGACTCTGAGAAACTACATAGCAGTGTCCACAGATTGAAGGTCCAAAAACAGCCTGGAACGTTATTGCACCCCAATCGGACATAACCGCCAAAGTATTTCCTACAACATCTGCGCATAGACCTTTCCAGCCACAGTGGACCGCGGCGATTATCAATTCGCCAGTGCTCCTGAAACCGGATATGCCCAAGGTCACACAATCTGCGCCCATTGCTACCAGGCCGATTCCTACGTGAGTGGTCACCAAAGAATCGGAGGGATCCACCGAGCCAGGTGAGGCCACCACAGTCACTTTCCCACCATGGACGGGAGACATGATGGCGAGGTCACCCCGTTCGAGGCCGACCAATGCGGCAAGCGATTGGCGATTAAATTCCACATCTTCAGATCTGTCGCCGACATGATCAGCGAGGTTTGCACCAGCAAATGATCCTTGACTGCTTCCACCTAAACGACTAGTGACCGCCCAGATTACTGAGCGGTCACTAGGTGCCAGTGAAGGAAATTCCCCACTGGCAAGGG
>CAZVLV010000079.1:0-6665 GCA_964628015.1 uncultured Aquiluna sp.
TCTTGGCTGTCCGCTTAGTTGCCTTCTTTACGGCCTTCTTAGCGGTTGCCTTCTTGGCAGTCCGCTTAGTTGCCTTCTTGGCTGCCTTGCGTGGAGCTGCCTTCTTTGCAGTCCGCTTGGTTGCCTTCTTTACTGTCCGCTTCGCTGCTGCCTTCTTTGCAGTGCGCTTTGCGGGCTTCTTTGCTGCCTTGCGAGGTGCTGCCTTCTTAGCAGACGCCTTGCGTGCAGTCTTCTTTGCGACCGCCACGTTGCCTCCCGTGTCGTTTGATCTCTACGCTTTGCAGAGTTCAGGTGGTAGAACTGTGACAGAGCATAGGTAAAAAAACAAAGATATTCGCGTCAATGACCTAACTCGTGTCGCGCTCATGCTATGGAATCACCCCATCACAATGCAAATTTGCGGGGAAACAGTTGGCACATTTCATGTGACGTGGCTCGCACAATCCGCATTTTTGTGAAGACTTTTCCTAAATTTTTCGGCTGACATGCCATGAATAGGTATTTATTCGCTGAAAATCACATGAAACTCTTGTCGCGCCGTCGTAGATTCTCTGGCACTATTCGACACATGACACAGCCGGACAATCACATGATGGAATCACCCGCAACTATTGATATCGAATCTGCGGTTATCGGTGTTCTGGGAGGAACTGGAGAGCAAGGAAGGGGATTAGCCACGCGCTTTTCCCAAGCCGGACTTAATGTCGTCATCGGCTCTCGCACTGCAGAACGTGCAACGGATGTTGCGCGTGAGATTGGTGGGTCGGTTCGTGGCATGTCAAATGAAGACACGGCGCGAGAATGCGACATTGTTATCGTGGCTGTTCCTTGGGACGGACATCGTGAACTTCTCGAAGGTTTAGCCGTCCCATTAGTTGGCAAACTTGTCGTGGATTGCGTCAATCCCCTGGGTTTTGACAAGGGTGGTGCTTTTGGGCTCAACGTTCCTGAAGGGTCTGCAGCTCAGCAAGCTCAATCGGTTCTCCCTGAGTCCGTTGTGGTGGCAGCTTTTCACCACATTTCAGCCAAACTGCTGCTGGATCCAGAGATCACTTCGATTTCTGGCGATGTCCTCGTTGTTGGAGATGAGCGCGCATCGACGGATGCAATTCAGGAACTTGCGGGGAAGATTCCTGGGATGCGTGGCGTGTACGCGGGCAAACTTCGCAATGCAGGCCAAGTAGAAGCTTTCACCGCGAATCTCATTTCAATGAATCGCCGCTACAAAGGACATGCTGGAGTGCACATCACGGACATTTGATCCGGGATGCGTTACGGCTAGGTGATTTCCCACAGATCAAGTTAGTTAAGGCGCGGCGTTGAACACGCCTTGATGTGAGGCCTTTAGGTGTAAGTGTGTTCAGGTCCAGGAAATGCGCCTTCAACTACGTCCGTCACCCACGCCGCAACAGCTGCACGGATAGGTTCGCGCAATTGTGCGTACTGCCGTACGAATTTAGGTGGTGGGTTCTCGCTCATGCCAAGCAGGTCCTGCCACACAATTACTTGCGCATTTGTTGAAGCGCCCGCGCCAATTCCAATGGTGGGGATATCGAGCATGTCCGTCACCCGAGCGGCCAGTTGCGAAGGGATCGCCTCGAGGACTACAGCCATTGCGCCTGCAGATTGCAGTGCTTTAGCATCGTGTAACAGGATTTCACCTGATTCCCCTCGTCCCTGAACGCGGTAACCGCCTAGTGAATGCACAGATTGGGGAGTGAGGCCTAAGTGGCCAATGACAGGTACACCTGCTGAGGCCAATGCTTCCACCTGGGGCAATATTGATCGTCCACCTTCAAGTTTGACCGCCTGCGCTCCACCATCTTTCATGAAGACAGCTGCTGTTTCCATAGCTTGAGTCACTGAGGATTGATAACTTCCGAAAGGAAGATCTGCGACGACAATGGGACGTTGTGAGCCGCGCACAACCGCTCGGACAAGCGGTACTAGCTCACTTACCGTGACGGGAATAGTTGAGTCGTAGCCATAAACGACCATGGCAGCGGAATCTCCGACCAGAAGTGAATGAGCGCCCGCTTCCTCGAAAATTCCCGCGGATATAAAGTCGTAGGCGGTGATCATTGACCACCTGTCACCGGACCGGGAGATTTCTGATAGGTCTCTCATGGTCAAACGCCGAGGAGGCTTGTTGCCCGGTGCGTTCGAGAAAGAAGCATGAACAGACATTGGTGCTCTCCAATCTCGAGGCTCACAAGGAGTCCCCGGATCACGTTGAGAAGTACTTCCTCTGGGAATCATTGCACGGGCAGATGGTCAACGCAAGCACGTTGAACTAATTCGATACGCTACCGTTTCGTAATTGATATATTGTGCGTCACCTATATATGGAGATTCAATGCCTTCAGTACAACCTGGCTCTTCTAGTTCCGCTGGCTCTTCTAGTTCCGCTGGTTCCTCCAGCTCCTCAAGCTCCACAGGATCCTCAAGTTCCTCTCACCCTGAGGTAGACCAGTTTGGAGCGTTTGGTTCGGAAGGGCATCCCCGCAGATGGGCGATCCTTTCGGTACTTGTGGTGAGCCTGCTGGTTGTTGTCCTGGATAACACAATTCTCAATATTGCTTTACCCACCATTCAGCGAGACCTACAGGCCTCCCAAAGCGAACTGGTGTGGGCGGTTGATTCCTATGTCCTCGTGTTTGCCGCCCTGCTTTTCACCTGGGGAGTTATAGGTGATCGAGTCGGTCGAAAGAAAGTACTTGTCATTGGCCTGACGATTTTCGCTATCGCTTCACTGATTGCGGCTTTCTCGGTTAACGCGGGGATGCTCATTGGTATGCGGGCAGTGATGGGAATCGGTGGGGCAGCCGTGCTCCCGACCACTTTGGCAATCATCACCGTGATTTTCCCACCCCATGAACGTGGAAAAGCCATTGGCGTGTGGGCAGGTGCTGTGGGCGCGGCCGTTGCGCTGGGCCCAGTTCTTGGTGGCGTCCTTCTTCAGCATCCACAGTGGTTCGAATGGATTCTAGGAAACGCCTGGGGATCTGTTTTCCTGATCAATGTACCGATCGTTGTCGTAGGACTGATCGCCATTTGGAAAGTTGTACCTGAGACGAAGAATCCGCACCCACGACAACTCGATATTCCGGGCCTCTTGATTTCCATAACGGGCCTCGGCTTGCTCATTTACGGGATTATTCATGCGTCCGAAACGCGGAATTGGGTGGCACCTTCTGTTGTGATTCCCGTGCTCGCAGGTATCGCAATCATTGCGCTCTTCCTGTGGATCGAGTCCCGAAGCACTCATGCATCTTTTGATGTTGCGTTATTCAGGAATCGTGGATACGCGGTCAGCCTCACCGCGGTGACCCTCTCATTCTTCGCACTATCAGGCATCACTTTTTCTTTACCGTTTTACTTACAGATTCTTCGTGGATATGACACGTTGACGGCAGGCCTGTGTTTCTTACCCTTTGCGGTCGGGCAAATAATTGCCGCACCGAGATCTGCAGCCATGGTAAATAAATTTGGTTACAAGTTCGTCATGGCTTTTGGATTGGGTGCGGTTGCTGTGTCTTTGGCAGGTCTGGCATTCCTTCGAATCGATACATCACTGTGGTTCATCCTCGTGTTGTTCTTTATTTTTGGTTTCGGTATGGGAAATGTCATTGCACCTGCATCTACCGTTATGCAAAATGTATTGCCATTGGCGCGTGCCGGCGCGGGTTCCGCCGTTCAAAACACGGTGCGGCAGGTAGGTGGCGCTTTGGGTGTCGCTGTTATTGGGACAATCCTGGCAACGAGATACGCCAGCAACGTGGACCCCTATCTTGCGAACTTACCCGAGGGTATACCTGAGCAGGCTAAGGAAGTTGCCTCACAGTCCATTGTCGGAACGGTAAGTGTCCTCGATCAAGCCACGGCCCTACCTTCCACAACAGTCGATATGTTGCGGGCTGGCGCATTTGAGGCGTTTCTTAATGCATCACACATCACGGCATGGATTTCCTCTGCCGTAGTTCTCCTAGCGTTTTTCGTTGTGTTGTTTGGATTGCCGGATATCACCCCGCCGCAACGGATACCTATTGCTGATCCGGAGCCTGTACCCAATCCGGGAGATACAGACATAAACGCTGTCATTGAGGCTGAGTTCAGTCACTATTCAGAGGAGGTCTCTGAGGAATTGGGAGATGAAGCTCCTTCGGATCAATCGAGGCCACCGAAATGACCGAGATGACAAAGTCATCTCAAAGTACAAAGTTTCGTGGCCGTCCACGCAGTGAGAGTGTGGATCATGAGATCCATGAAGCAGTACTTAACGCGATAGCTAAGGCAGGTATTGGGGCAGTCTCCATTGAAGGTGTGGCATCTGTTGCAGGAGTGAGTAAGGCAAGTATTTATCGACGCTTTGATTCCAAGGAGGAATTAATCGTTGCATCGCTCATTCACATGCGTGAGCAAAACTCATCCGTTCCAGCGGAAGGGACCGCCAGAGAGAGACTCATAGGACTGCTCGAAGGCCTGCGACTAAAAATGTCGGGAACCAGGGAGGGCAGGGTAATGCTTGCGGTACTCGGTGCAGGTCAGGAAAATCCCGAATTGGCAACCTTGGTCTACGAAAGAATTGTGGTGAGTCGCAGGGAGGCTCTTAGCTTGCTGATTTGCGAAGGAATTTCCTCTGGTGAATTCCCTGAGTCGATTGATCTCAATGCGGCGGTTCCCACTTTGGTGGGGACAATGATTTACCTAGGAATGTGGTCCGGGCGCGAACCTGCAGGTAGCGCGACTACCGAAGAGATCGTCGACATGATCCTGAAAAGATAACTACCTTTAAGTGTCTAAGGAACGCCAATTATTTGTAATCGGCAGCCGTCGATCTCGACCAAAAGACTTCAATGTGATTTTTGTTCCAGGTGGGTATTGTCGACGCTTGTATTCCGCAGAATCGGTCAGTCTGATGATCTGATGGACCACATCTGCATCAAAGCCCCGGGCGATTATGTCAGCGGCTGACATGTCGTGGTGAATATACGCCTCCAGAATGGAATCAAGGATTTCGTATTCGGGTAGAGAATCGGAATCGAGCTGATCAGGTCGCAACTCAGCACTGGGTTCTTTTGTGATGCTGTTCACCGGAATAGGCGGTGTATCGCCGACGGATTCAGCACATGAGTTTCGCCAACGAGCCAAATCCCACACAAGTGTTTTCGGAATGTCCTTTATGGGAGCGAAGCCGCCAACGGCGTCTCCATAAATGGTGGAGTAGCCAACGGAAAGCTCACTTTTATTTCCAGTGGCCAAAACTAGGTGACCTTCAGAGTTGGAAAGGGCCATCAGGGTTGTTCCCCTGATTCTGGCTTGGAGGTTCTCTTCCGCTAAACCGTTGAGCTCCATTGTGTGCATGTAAGCATTGAACATAGGTGCAATGGGAATTGTCCTGATCGAGATCCCGGTACGTTCGGCTAGTTCATAGGCATCGGCAATTGAATGCTCTGAGGAGTAGGGACTAGGCATTGCGGCTGCGAAAACTCGATCGGCACCAAGGGAATCCACCGCCAATGCCGCTACGACTGCGGAATCAATTCCACCGCTGGCTCCCAAGATGACGGTGCGAAACCCGTTTTTATCCACGTAGTCACGCAGCGAAAGAGTAAGGGCGGCCCATACTTGCGCATTTATGTCGAGCGGGGGAGGCACCGGTGAGTGACTGGCCTTTTGTCTGTTCCCTATTTCATGGTGCACTACGGATTCAGTGAATTGTTGTCCTTTGGCCAACAGATGCCCTTCAGGGCTGACAACCATGGATCCTGCGTCAAAGACGAGCTCGTCTTGTCCGCCAACAATATTTGTGTACAACACTGTTGCCCCTGATTGTTGGGTGCGTCGTTGACACAATTCCAAACGCACATCGTCTTTGCCCAGTTCATAGGGTGAGGCATTGAGTACCGCCAATACATCGGCGTTAGCTTCTCGAGCCCATTGCACGGGGCCACCTTCACGCCACAAATCTTCGCAAATTGCCAAGCACACTGAATATCCATTGACCGAAATCACCGTGGGCCCTGATCCGGGTACGAAATATCTTGCTTCGTCAAAAACGCCATAATTCGGGAGAAAGTGTTTGTTATAGGTAGCAACTACATTGCCGCCATGTACAACGGCTGCCGAATTTCGGGGTCCGCCTGTGAGGGTGCCAGAGCCTTCGCTTTCATGAGAGTCACAATCCAGAAACCCCACAATGACGGTCGCATGACCGAATCCATCGGATTCCAGATCACGAGCCAGTTGATGAACAGATTTCTGCGAGGCAATCTGAAAGTCCGCTCGAAGTGCTAGATCCTCTACCGGGTAGCCGGTTAGGGCCATTTCACCAAACAAAATGAGTTCCGCACCATCCTGAACCGCCTCGGCGGTGAACTGGCGAATTTTGTGCGCATTTCCCACTAAATCGCCCACGATCGGGTTGGTTGTCGCCAAAGCCACGCGGAGGGTCACAGGTGCGAGGGTACTTGTTAACCGAGCCGTAACACGAGTGGGAGCACCATGGACCCATTGACCGTAGGGTGTGAATCCAAAGTTATATGGAACGTGGAGGGTGTAGTGGACAAGCAAGCCGAATTTGTTTTGCGCACGGTGGAAGAACGGGATATCCGTTTTATCCGGTTGTGGTTCACCGACGTTCTTGGAGCCCTCAAATCCGTGGC
>CAZVLV010000080.1:0-6479 GCA_964628015.1 uncultured Aquiluna sp.
GCAAATCGCTCACTCCCCCAGCATCAGTGGAATGCATCGCGACTCGGAATACACCGGACGGTGGGACTACCTCAATGGTTGGCTACCCATGCTGGACGTACCCGCGGAGTCCGCCCTGCGCGTGGAAACCAACTACGGCTCCGGTGTATTCGAGCCCGTCCCGCTCCGTTACGGACAGGTATTGTTCTTTGACGCAGGCATGCTGGGCCACGGCAGCCCCAGCAATGACACCGACAACCCGAGGGTCAGCATGGACTTTAGATTTGTACCGAGATCACCCACGCCACTGCAGGAATTAATCGTGGGATCACGCCCACCTGAATTAGTGGCGAGTTCGAAGGCGAACTACGAAATGTTGAACTCAACCTCTGCTCCGTAAACACGACCTCTGCTCCGTAAACACGACCTCTGCTCGCGCACCCCCGCTCAACTCGCACAATCCATACACTGTTGCCATGGAGAAATCCGCGGCAATGTTGACACCACCGGTTCCCACGAAGTTGCCTTCGAATCAATTTGATCATTTTTATAAGGGTGGGTATCGAATTGGGAAGCTGCGCAATGGTCCGGGCGGACCCATGCGGCCCGAGGAGTGGATTGCATCGACCACCACGCGTTTCGGAGAATCCACAACGGGGCTGTCTTCGCTTGCCGATGGCACTCTCTTGCGGGACGCCATTGAGTCTGATCCGATCATGTGGTTGGGCCAGTCGCATTACGACACCTTCGGAACATCTATTGAGATCTTGGTGAAGTTATTGGATCCGGATCAAAGACTGCCCGTGCATTACCACCCTGATCAAAAGTTCGCCTTGGAGAAACTGCATATCAATCACGGGAAAACGGAAGCATGGATTGTGCTGGAAGCACCCGAAGGGGCGCGGGTGGGACTCGGGTTCAACCGAGACATGAAAAAATCAGAGGTGGCTGATCTCGTTGCCGCACATGACTCAGACGGCTTACTGGACTCCCTTGTCTTCCTGGAGGTCAGGGCTGGCGATGCAATCTTTGTTCCTGCGGGGGTCCCCCATGCAATTGATTCAGGGATCTTTGTTCTTGAGTTACAGGAACCAACGGATCTGTCGATCCTGCTGGAATGGGACGGTTTTGCCGTCGATGGTGATCTCGATGGTCATCTGAACCTCGGGTTTGACAGCGCACTCGACGCATTAAGGCTCGCCCCACTTAACGGGAGTGAAATGTCTGAGCTTGTGAGTCGCTTTGATACTGACAATGAAAGCGCGCAATCGATTTTTCATACAATCGCCAATGAGTTTTTCCGCGCAGATTATTTACCTGGCAACGGCGAATCGATCGAAGCAGGGTTTGGGATCTTTTTGTGTTTATCCGGTGATGGATTTTTGGCTGCTGAGAATTCCTACCCATTAGATGTGAGCGCTGGAGATGCAATCGTTATTCCGCATTGCGCGGGGAGTTTTCAATTGAATGGTTGCGCCGGGATTCTATGCCGGCCACCTGCGGCGTAGTTTTTCGTATTTTTCCACGCCTAACGAATCTGCGGTAACTCTTGACCGTCAATACTGCGGGTGAGGATTCGGTTGTTCAGTGGTTCGTCGAGCGCGAGGTCTAGCCAGAGTTCACCTGTCAATTGATCATCTGGGCAACTGTTATCGCGGGGGTTTATCAGCTCCACACTGATGCTGACAGTTTCAGGGGTTTCCTCAGCAGAGACGTTAAAGGAGTTAGTGGCGCACGCGCCCTCTTTGGGAAGTTGGACTTGGACTTGAATGACTTCAGGCTCCACCGTTGGCCGAAACCCAATCGGTTGGAGTTGCTGCTCCACTTGACCCAGTTGAGAGAACGGCCCGCCACCCGCAACAAAACCCCAGAGGGTCAGTAACCCAAAGGAGATTACAGACAGGGCCAAGAAAACACCGACCCACCGGGGCATACCTTTTTTAGGCCGGTCGAATTCATTCATGCCAGGGATCAGCGGACCTTTAGCCATGCGCGCTGTCCCTGGTCATGAAGGAAGGCTAACTATTAACCGGCTGCTTCCACGGGAGGTGAATCAGGAAGGGGTTCGCGTGGTGTTGCGGCGAACGTGAACTCGCGAGAGTCACCCTCGCCTTCTACATCCACCACAACAATGCTGCCCGGCTTGAGATCACCGAAAAGCAACTTCTCTGACAGTGGATCTTCCAGATCGCGTTGAATGGTGCGGCGAAGTGGGCGAGCACCCAAAGTTGAGTCGTAACCACGCTCGGCAAGGAGAGACTTGGCAGCAGCGGTCAACTCGATCGCCATGTCCATTTCCTGCAGACGCTTCTCCAAACCAGCGATCATGAGGTCGACAATCTCGACAATCTCTTTCTCGCTGAGCTGGTGGAAGACGATGACATCGTCAATGCGGTTGAGGAACTCAGGACGGAAGTGCTGCTTAAGTTCTTGCTGCACTTTGCCCTTCATTTGCTCGTAGGCATTTCCTTCGTTGTCGTCGGGAGCAAAACCAAGGTTCAGACCCTTAGAGACATCGCGGCTACCGAGGTTGGTCGTCATGATGATGACGGTGTTCTTGAAGTCGACAACTCGACCCTGGGAGTCGGTGAGGCGTCCTTCTTCCAGCACCTGCAACAGGGAGTTGAAGATGTCCGGGTGAGCTTTCTCGACTTCGTCGAAGAGAACAACACTGAACGGCTTGCGGCGAACCTTCTCGGTCAACTGGCCACCATCTTCGTAACCCACGTACCCGGGAGGTGAACCGAATAGTCGCGAAGCGGTGTGACGCTCGCTGTATTCGGACATGTCCAAGGCAATGAGAGCGTCTTCGTCACCGAAGAGGAACTCGGCAAGAGTCTTGGAGAGTTCGGTTTTGCCGACACCGGAGGGACCAGCGAAGATAAATGAACCGCTGGGGCGCTTGGGGTCTTTCAAACCGGCGCGGGTGCGGCGGATTGACTTGGATAGCGCCTTGATTGCCTGCTCCTGGCCGATCACGCGGCGGTGGAGTTCATCTTCCATGCGCAGCAACTTGGCAATGTCATCTTCACTCAAATCAGACACGGGGATACCGGTCATGAGCGCGAGGACTTCACCGATCAGTTTCTCATCCACTTCAGCGACAACGTCGAGATCGCCGGCTTTCCACACACGCTCACGCTCAGCACGCTCGGCCAAGAGATTCTTTTCATCGTCGCGCAGACTTGCGGCCTTCTCGAAATCCTGAGCATCGATGGCGGATTCTTTTGCCTTGCGCACATCAGCGATCTTGGTGTCAAACTCACGAAGATCCGGTGGCGCGGTCATGCGACGAATGCGCAAGCGCGAACCTGCTTCATCGATAAGGTCAATTGCCTTGTCGGGTAATTGACGATCCGAGATATAGCGATCTGAGAGCCGCGCTGCAGCTTCAAGTGCGCCGTCGGTGATGGACACACGGTGATGCGATTCATAACGATCACGCAAACCCTTCAGGATCTCCACGGTGTGGGGAACATCGGGGGCATCAACGATTACGGGAGCGAAACGACGCTCGAGTGCTGCATCCTTTTCAATGTGCTTGCGGTATTCATCCAGGGTGGTCGCACCGATTGTTTGAAGTTCACCGCGAGCAAGCATGGGCTTGAGAATGCTGGCAGCGTCAATCGCGCCTTCAGCAGCCCCCGCACCAACAAGAGTGTGCATTTCATCAATAAACAGAACAATGTCACCGCGGGTGCGGATCTCTTTGAGCACCTTCTTCAGGCGCTCCTCGAAATCACCGCGGTAACGGCTACCGGCAACAAGTGCGCCGAGGTCAAGTGTGTAAAGCTGCTTATCCTTGAGGGTCTCGGGGACTTCGCCGGCAACAATGTCTTGGGCCAAGCCTTCAACGATCGCGGTCTTACCGACACCGGGCTCACCAATGAGAACGGGGTTGTTCTTGGTGCGACGGGAAAGAACTTGCATAACGCGCTCAATTTCCTTGGCGCGACCAATCACCGGATCGAGTTTGCCTTCACGCGCAGCGGCGGTGAGGTTACGACCGAACTGATCAAGAACGAGCGAAGTACTCGGTGTGCCTTCAGCAGGACCACCGGAAGTCGCGGGCTCTTTTCCTTGATAACCACTGAGAAGTTGGATGACCTGCTGGCGAACGCGATTGAGATCAGCACCAAGTTTGACGAGCACCTGCGCGGCAACACCTTCACCCTCGCGAATCAGACCCAACAGGATGTGCTCGGTGCCAATGTAATTGTGACCGAGTTGCAGTGCTTCACGAAGTGAGAGCTCGAGAACTTTCTTGGCACGTGGAGTAAATGGAATGTGACCGCTGGGAGCCTGCTGGCCCTGACCGATGATTTCTTCGACCTGGGAGCGCACGGCCTCCAGGGAAATGCCGAGGGATTCGAGGGCCTTGGCAGCAACACCCTCACCCTCGTGGATCAAACCCAACAGGATGTGTTCGGTGCCAATGTAATTGTGATTGAGCATGCGAGCTTCTTCTTGGGCGAGCACCACTACACGGCGGGCTCGGTCGGTAAACCTCTCGAACATGCGTCACACTCCTTTATCCACGGATCTGCAATTTGACCCACGTTCATTGTGCCTCATGTCACCCCATCCCGACACCCGAGTTAGGGGGTTGGGCGTACGCCCACCGCGAAATCAGGGTGCTCGGATAGCCAGCTGGGATCTCTTGGAGTTGGTCAAGACGGAATGCGAGTACGGCGAAATCTGGGCGAAATATGACCTGCGCCACAATGGTGGGGTGAATGCCGCTGTGGATACCTCCGCTCACCTTCGTTCCAATATTCGGTTACTCGGTGACCTATTGGGTCAGACCCTGGTGCACCAGGAGGGCCAGGGGCTCTTGGACCTGGTGGAACGGGTACGCGGATTAGTCCGGGAGTCACCCGCCGCGGCAGCCGAGTTATTGAACTCGGTGAGCCTTACCGACGCCACCCTGTTAGCCCGCAGCTTCTCGGTCTATTTCGATTTGGCGAATGTGGCCGAGCAGGTGGAACGAACAATTGACGTGCAGGCGGCGTACCGTAGCTCCGGTAGTCCACTCCAAGGTGTATTGCGCGAGGCGGAAAAACTCGGTGGTTTCACACCCGAAGATGTTGCCCGCGTAGGTCAGAACATGTCGGTGCGCCCAGTGTTCACCGCGCACCCCACCGAAGCGGCTCGCAGATCCGTACTGTTGAAAATGCGTCGAATCGCAGATGCACTACTCGATACATCCCTGTCCCCCGAAGCTCGGCGGTACCGACTCGCAGAGTTAATTGCACTTCTTTGGCAAACAGATGAATTGCGTTTGGAAAAGCCACAGGTACTGGACGAAGCCCGCAATGCTTTGTATTACGTCAACGACCTCACCCGCGGGCCACTTGGCCAAGTGCTCACAGATTTGACTTCGTGTTTCACTTCACTGGGTTACTCAATGCCCGCAGATGCACGCCCGGTGAGTTTCGGATCGTGGATCGGCGGGGATCGCGATGGCAACCCGTTCGTCACACCCGAAGTCACCCGCGAAGTTGTGACCTTCCTCCGAGAAAACGCACTCACCGACTTACTGCCGCATATTGATCGCTTAATTGAAGACCTTTCGATCTCAGAGCGCATCGCGGGAGCATCCGAAGAACTGTGGGAATCCATACATGCCGATCTGGAACACTTACCAGAGTTCGAGAAGCGCTACCTGCGCCTGAACGCGGAGGAACCCATCCGCGTGAAGTTGACAATTGTTCGCCTGCGATTGCACCTAACGCACGACCGGTTGGTATCCGGCGGGCCACGCCAAGCGGGCCGTGATTACGCGAGCACCCAAGAGATCCTCAACGACCTTTTCCTGATTCGCCGTGACCTTGAAGCACATAAAGGTGAGCTGGCTGCGCACGGTGTTCTCGACCGAGTGATTCGGGTTGTTGCCAGTGTGGGACTGCCACTTGCCACTTTGGATATTCGTGAGCACTCGGAAAAATTCCAAGATGCTGTTGCGCAGTTGCTCGGTCGACTCACCGATCAAGCACCCGCCGAGTACTTGTCATTGCCATCTGCTCAACGCTTCGGGATTCTCGCGGCGGAACTCACATCCAAGCGACCACTCGCACCAATCCCCGCACCACTCGACGCCTCCGGACTGACAACATTGAACACATTGATCGCAGCGCGGGACATTGTTCGTGAATTCGGGTCACGGGCGTTGGAGTCAGTGATCATCTCAATGACAAAGGGCGCCGACGACGTCCTTGCCGCTGTTGTTCTGGGGCGCGAAGCTGGACTGGTCAATCTGGATACGGGTCAATCACTCGTGGGGTTTGTGCCGCTCCTAGAAACTGTAGATGAACTCCGCGCAGCCGGGGACATCATTAATGCCCTGTTGAGTAACGCGCAGTACCGCGAGATTGTGCGTTCACGTGGTGATCGCCAAGAGGTCATGCTCGGTTATTCCGATTCCAATAAGGACGCTGGCATCACAACATCTCAATGGGAGATCCACCTGGCTCAGCGACGCCTGCGCGATGTCTGCGCGG
>CAZVLV010000081.1:0-6425 GCA_964628015.1 uncultured Aquiluna sp.
CAAGGAATTTGATAACACCAATAGTCCGGCTCTCGAGTTACTCATGACCGCATCCAGGGACATTTGGGGTGATCCTGCTAGTGCGTGGGATCCGCGAGAACTACAAGCGTTAGCAGGTGCGCAGTTCGATGAAAAAATGGTGGAGATTCTTGCTGAAAGAATTCAGCATCGTTGGAATGCATCGCGTGCGTTGGTGGAACGACTCAAAGCTTCGGGTGCCATTGACCCCACCATGAGTGTGGATGCAATTGTTTTGCACCTCATTGCTGTGGGGATCGGGATCTCGTTATTGACACCGGTATTGAAAGTCACCGTGGATCCACAAGCCTGGACGGCACTTAGTGCACGGTTACTTGAATCCTTGGCAGCAGTGGATCCTGAGCTACCACAGCCAGGTGATCAAACAAACTATTGGCGGGTGCGAACAACCATTCCGGCGAACCCGACAGCCACCGCCCGACTTCTTCGTGTTCTGTCCCTACTCGACACAGCGATCGTGTACATGACCGTTGTTGACCTCACCGACGAGGAACAGCAGATGGATGCCATTGTGAAGGCACCCTTGTCTCTTGCGCGCACAACTCTTTATCAGGCGGTGGACTCGGTCGGGCGCGAAGTCATTGTTGTTCACGGAAGTGAAACTGATGCAGGGGACATTGCAAGTCGGGTATTGCGAATGAGCAGCAACCTCGTGCAATGGCCGGAGCAAGCACCTCAGGCTGCAGCGGATCTTGTTCTTGCACGATCATGGGAAGTCACCGATGCAATAACTGGACCAAATGCCTCGGAGAATGTTCTGCGCCTGCAATGGACCGTGGATCGTCACGTGGTTCTTCGTCGCGATCAGGCGCCATTCACACGTGTGGAATACGAAAGAGCCTCAGCTCTACTTGAATTAGTGGAGGCAATTACCACGGTGCGGGATCTACCCACGACGTACGGATGGGTGGAAGAACTCACCGATGACACAACCGTGTGGGTTCGGCTAGCTCGGCCTGAGGACACGTGGGCTGTTGAAGCCCTACATCAACGTGCATCTGAGCAGTCCATTTACCAAAGGTATTTCACACCGAAGAACACTTGGCGAGAAGAAAATCTTCGCAGAGTGAGTGGAGGTCACCGGGGCGCAACACTTGTTGTAACGGATCGAGCTCATCATGTGATTGCGCTGTGCAATATTTTCCCGGAGTCAGAAGACAACACCGACTCTGGTGAGATTGCGATTTTGGTGGATGATTCCTGGCATCGCCGTGGTCTCGGATCCATGCTCATTCGCCACAGCGAGGAAATAGGGGAACGCCTGGGATTTCGGCGATTGGTTGCATATGTTCTTGCAAACAATGCGGCAATGCAGGGTTTATTGCGCTCCCATGGTTGGACATTGTTCCCATCGCCTGAGTTTGGTCCGGGAATAAACGCGTTTGAGAAAAAGGTTTAACTCAACGTCAAGGAATCACGAATGGGTGCAAGCTTGGCAACCGACTCCGCTAGCTCCATCTCGGGATCTGAACCAGCAACAATTCCACAGCCAGCAAATGAACGAATACTTTGTTCATCCGGGTTTATTTCAGCGCAGCGCAAGGCGATACCGAACTCGCCGTCTCCGTGGTGATCAAACCAGCCAACCGGCCCTGCATAGCGTTTGCGATTCATTCCTTCAAGTTCAGTGATCATGGACTTGGCGCGTTCTGTGGGTGTTCCACACACCGCGGCAGTGGGGTGGAGAGACGCAACTAAGGCGAGTATGGGTGCATTAATTGCCAACTGTCCGGTGACGTCTGTGGCCAAATGCTGGACATTAGAAAGTTCGAGGACCTGTGGACTGTCGGGTACTTCAAGGTCTGTGCAATGGGCGGCGAGTGCTCGGGCTACAGAGTGAACTGCATATGCGTGTTCATTCAAGTCCTTTTCACTCTTGAGAAGAGCGGTTGCTAGCTCTGAGTCTGTTGATGTGGTTCCTTGTCGGCGCACTGTGCCTGCAAGTACGCGACTCATGACGAGGTCACCGGTGCGGCGCACGAGTAGTTCGGGTGTAGCGCCAAAAAGGTTCTGCACAACGAATGTCCAGCAGGTGGGATACGCGGCTGCGAGTTTGTGAATGAAATAGCGAACGTCAAGTGTTCCTTCTACGTGCGCAACAAGATCGCGGGCGAGAACCACTTTGTCGAGTTCACCAGCGTGAATTCGCTCAACCGCTTGGGACACCGCCTTCTCCCAATCTTGTGGAGACAAACTGCCATCAGACCACGTGACATTGGTCGGAGCTATGGGAAGCGGTTGGGTTGTGACTTCGGGTGCGTCAACCCCCACGCTGGTGACCCACGACTGCCCACCTTTGGTGCCTACGACAAAGCGAGGGATAACGATTTCGGAAAGTTCATTGAGATCAAATGCAAATGAGGCAAATGCAACGGCGCCAGTTCCGGGCATGTCGACGCTGTCTTCGATACTTGCCTCGGCGAGCATCCGGTTCCACCACCGCTGTGCCCGAGAGAAAGTTTCATCGCCGCGGACCTGCAGTTTGGCTGCTACACCCCACCCCACCATTCCTTCGCCGCGACGAATCCAGGCAACAGGATCGTGGTAAGGGAGGACATCGAGCAAATTAACCGGTGCACCTGTCTCTGATTCCAATGACGTTGTGCGAAAGGTGAGCTTGGGTTGATCTGCTGTTGACACCTACCAAGAGTAGAGGCAATGGCGTCAGTCAACCACTTGAGCGGATTTCTGACAGACTAAGCGCGTGGCACGAGCGAATTTGGATAAGAACCCCGCAGATGTTGCCGCGATGTTTGACACCGTTGCGGAAAAATACGACATCACCAACGACATTTTGGCGGTTGGGCAAACCCGTAGGTGGCGTGCGGCGGTCCGAAAGGCTCTGAATCTCTCCCCAGGTGATCTCGTCTTGGATATTGCTGCTGGCACGGGAACGTCTTCTGCGGCCTTTACCTCCACGGGAGCCACGGTTATTCCCGCAGATTTTTCACTGGGAATGCTGCAGGTAGGGCAACGCAGGAATCCCGGATTGCCATTTGTGGCCGCAGACGCCCTAGCCCTGCCCTTTGCCGACAGCAGTTTTGATGCTGTCACCATGTCATTCGGGTTGCGTAATGTGGCCGATCGGGACCAGGCGCTGCGGGAATTCCTCCGGGTCACCAAGCCGGGTGGTTCCCTGGTGGTCTGCGAGTTCTCCCACCCCACCTTCGCCCCATTTCGCACCCTGTACACCGAATACCTGATGGCTGCCCTGCCTTTTCTGGCCGATCGGGTGGCATCCAATCCAGAGGCCTACCGGTATTTGGCCGAGTCCATTAGAGCCTGGCCAACCCAGCCGGAGTTGGCCCAGGACATGGCCGATGCTGGGTGGGAGCGGGTTCGCTGGCGAAATTTCAGTGGCGGAATTGTGGCAATCCACCGGGGTTTCGCCCCCTAGAAGCGACCACTATGCTTGGAGTGGTCGTGAAGTTTTTCACAAGCGCACAAACTGAAAAAAAATGCACGGAAACACCAGAGATATTTCAGTTCAGGGGCACGTACGGGCACCTCATGGGAAAGGGCACGAGTGAACGTTTACACACCGATTCTGGTGCTGGGAGTTCTCGCATTCGGATTCGCTGTCTTTTCGATCATCATTGCAACGTTCACCGGTCCAAAGCGCTACAACCGGGCCAAGTACGCCGCCTACGAATGTGGAATCGAACCCACACCTCAACCAATGGGCGGCGGTCGATTCCCAGTGAAGTATTACCTCACCGCCATGATGTTCATCATTTTTGATATTGAACTTGTTTTCTTGTACCCCTGGGCCGTGTCTGCAGATGCACTCGGCGCATTCGGATTCATCGCAATGGCATTGTTCCTCGTCAACCTCGCGATTCCATATCTGTATGAGTGGCGTCGCGGTGGTTTGGAATGGGATTAATGGGAATGGGATTGATATGCCACAACTCGTAGTAGGAGTGACTCATGGGTCTTGAAGAAAAACTGCCATCGGGAATATTGCTCACCACCGTGGAGCAAGTTGCCGGCTATGCCCGTAAAGGATCACTGTGGCCAGCCACATTCGGGCTAGCCTGTTGTGCCATTGAAATGATGGCAACCGGCGGTCCGCGTTACGACATTGCACGTTTTGGTATGGAAGTTTTTCGCGCATCACCCCGTCAAGCTGATCTCATGATTGTTGCAGGTCGCGTGAGCCAAAAAATGGCACCCGTTCTGCGCCAGATCTACGATCAAATGCCCAATCCCAAGTGGGTTCTCGCCATGGGAGTGTGTTCCTCGAGTGGTGGAATGTTCAATAACTACGCAATCGTTCAGGGCGTTGACCACGTTGTCCCTGTCGATGTCTATCTTCCCGGGTGTCCACCACGACCCGAGATGCTCATTGATGCGATCTTGAAAATTCACGATCAAATCCAAGACATGAAACTCGGCGTAAACCGCAAGAATCAAATCATTGCCCAAGAACAAATTGCGCTCACCGCACCCACAACACTCGAAATGAAGGGGCTCATGCGGTGAACGATTCAATTCCCGTTGTCCCCAACGGTGTTCGTGAAATCGATATTGTCGGTGTGCGCAAAGGCGCATTCGGTGCCACAGGTTCCGGCGACACAAGTGGTTTCGGAGGGCTCGTATCTCCGATCGTTATGCCCACGGGTTCCAATCCACCGTATGGCGGTTGGTTTGACGAAGTAGCCGAAGAAATCGCACTGTCTCTCGCTGACGCGGGAGTGACGGGTGCCGTCGAGAGAATTGTTGTTGACCGCGGTGAAATAACTTTCTTTGTCAACAAAGAAGACATTGTTGCTTTCATGACCGAGTGCCGCGATGAACCCGCACTTCGTTTCGAAATGTGCATGAGTGTCAGTGGTGTTGACTTCCCTCATGATTCTGGCCGCGAACTTCATGTGGTCTATTCACTTCTTTCCATCACGCACAACCGTCGTATTCGCGTCGAAGTAACCACACCTGATTCAGATCGTCATGTTCCTTCGATTGTTTCCGTGTACCCCTCAGCTGATTGGCATGAGCGCGAAACATGGGATTTCTTTGGAATTATTTTCGATGGCCACCCTGCCCTCACCCGCATCCAGATGCCAGACGATTGGGTTGGTCACCCGCAGCGCAAGGATTACCCACTCGGTGGAATTCCAGTGGAATACAAGGGCGGCAGCATTCCTGCACCGGATAACCGGAGGTCATACAACTAATGTCCACCACAGAGTCCGCAGATATTTTCGCCGGCAGTTACGACACTGTCGAAGGCACCGTATACAACCTTGGTGGAGGTGGCGACTGGGAAACGATCAGTGCTGCACCCGAAGGTGAGACCGAAAAAATTGTGGTCAACATGGGACCGCAGCATCCATCCACACACGGCGTACTTCGACTTGTTCTTGATCTTGAAGGCGAAACAGTCACCGAAGTTCGTTGCGGTATTGGCTTCCTTCACACCGGAATTGAAAAGAACATGGAGTACCGCACCTGGGTTCAGGGCGTCACCTATGTCACCCGGATGGATTACTTGTCACCGATGTTCAACGAAGCAGCGTATTGCCTCTCAGTGGAGCGGTTACTAGGGATTGAAGATCAGATTCCCGAGCGCGCAAATGTCATTCGCGTCATGATGATGGAACTTAATCGCGTGTCATCGCATCTTGTTGCACTCGCAACGGGTGGTATGGAACTCGGTGCGCTTACCGCCATGATCTTCGGTTTCCGTGAACGTGAATTAGTTCTCGACATCTTTGAGATGGTGTCGGGACTCCGCATGAATAGCGCGTACATCCGCCCGGGTGGTGTGGCACAAGACCTTCCCGCCGGTGCAGAAGAAAAGATTCGCGAAACTGTGGTCTTGCTACGCAAGCGACTCAAAGACACCGCGGATCTTTTGGTAGGTAACGCAATCTGGATGGGTCGCACGGTTGGTGTGGGCTACCTCGATCTCACGGGGTGCATGGCTCTCGGTGTGACCGGCCCGGTACTTCGATCCACCGGACTCCCGCACGATCTTCGCAAGAGCGCTCCATATTGCGGCTACGAAACCTATGACTTTGACGTTGCCACACAAACCACCTCTGATGCCTACGGTCGCTTCCTGATTCGCCTTGAGGAAATGAAGCAGTCGCTCAACATTGTTGATCAGTGCCTTGATCGCCTCAAGCCAGGGCCCGTCATGGTTGCGGACAAAAAAATTGCATGGCCATCTCAGTTGTCAATCGGTGGCGATGGCCAAGGCAATTCTCCCGAACACATTAAGCACATCATGAGTGAATCCATGGAAGCTTTAATTCATCACTTCAAGCTTGTCACCGAAGGGTTCAGTGTTCCTCCCGGTCAGGCGTACGTCCCCATTGAATCCCCACGCGGTGAATTAGGTGCCCACGTGGTCAGCACAGGTGGCACCCGCCCGTATCGCG
>CAZVLV010000082.1:0-6362 GCA_964628015.1 uncultured Aquiluna sp.
ATCAAGGGAATTCGCGAGGCGATCCACAACACCAGCGCCCCAGTAATTGGGATCTCGCCAATTGTGAATGGCGCACCGGTCCGCGGGATGGCCGATGCCTGTCTTAGTGCAATAGGAGTAGAAACATCTGCCGCGGGCGTAGCACTGCATTACGGCGCCAGGTCTCCTGCTCACGCTGATGCAGACCCAGGGCTGCTGGATTATTGGTTGGTAGATACGAGCGATTCGGAATCGGTGGAGAAAATACGAGCGGCAGGGATCTCATGCAATGCCATTCCACTCATGATGACCGATATTGAAATCACGGGTGAAATAGCTCGCAGCGCATTGGAACTCGCCCTCCCTACAACGTCGAATTCTTTATCGTGATTTCACTTATCGGAATTCCGATACAACACAAATTTCGCGAGGGCGATGACCTCTCCGGAATTATCCGTGAAGCAATCGAGTCATGCGCGGAACTTCCGGATGGCTTACACAACGGTGACATTGTTGTGGTGACTAGCAAAATCGTTGCCAAAGTCGAAGGTCGAGTCATTGCGGCACAGGATCGCGAGGATGCGATTACATCGGAGACAATCCGAGTGGTTGCCACAAAAGTTCATGAACGCGATGGAGTTCCCGTCACCACCCGCATTGTGGAGACAGAACACGGATTGATACTGGCAGCCGCAGGTGTCGATGCCAGCAATACTGAAGATGGAACGGTCGTGCTTCTCCCTCGAGATCCTGATGCAAGCGCACGAGAATTGCGCGCATCCTTGGAGAACACATTCGGAATTAACGTCGGAGTGATCATCACCGACACATTGGGGCGCGCATGGCGACTCGGTGTCACTGACCACGCAATCGGCGCATCCGGCGTCCACGTTCTCGATGACCTCACCGGCACCACCGATGCTTTTGGGCAGCAACTCCACATGACCATGGTTGCCGTTGCAGACGAACTGGCGGCCGCAAGCGAATTGGTGCGCGCCAAGAGCAGCATGACACCAGTTGCTGTTATTCGCGGCGCGCAATCGTGGGTCATGCGAGAGGATGATCAACATAAGAGTGATCAATCCGCACGAGATCTCATCCGCCCTACCTCTGAGGATCTGTTTTCACTGGGAACCAACGAAGCGCGCTCAGAAGGTGCCCGTGATGCTGTTTACCTTCGGCGAACCGTGCGGTCCTTTACCAACTCACCTGTACCTGCAACCGTGATTGAACGCGCATTGCGCGCAGCAGCGAGCGCCCCCGCTCCCCATCACACCCTGCCGTGGCGCTTTCTCGTGTTAGTTCGTGGTGAAAATGACCAACTCCGCGATGAACTTCTCAACGCTATGCAGGAAACGTG
Source organism: uncultured Aquiluna sp. (assembly GCA_964628015.1). GTDB lineage: Bacteria > Actinomycetota > Actinomycetes > S36-B12 > S36-B12 > UBA4592. Next base: position 1,340 of record CAZVLV010000082.1, read on the forward strand.
GAAATCAGATCTTGCAGCGGAAGGCCGCACACCCGAGGAAATCGATCGGCGAGTGAGTCGGGGAAATATTCTGCGCACCGCCCCCACAGTGATCTTTCCATTTGTTGATCTTGGTGCGGGTGCGCACACGTACCCGATTGTCAACGGCATAGACATTGGTCAGCGCAATGACAGCGAGCGCACCATGTTCCACATTGCCGGCGGAGCTGCTATTGAAAACATGTTGATCAGTATTGCCGCCGACCGATTTGGATCCGCGTGGATTTCCTCGTCAATTTTTTGCCCATCAACAATGCGACGCATTCTCAATCTTCCAGATACCTATTGGCCCCTTGGTGGGATTGCGGTGGGCGAACCAGCCGCGCCCGCACGAGAACGAGCAAACATTGAGGTTGAGTCGCTATTGATCCGAGGAAAAACGGACAGATAACTCAGGGATCACCGAGTTCACCCAGACTCGAACGCCCTCGCGCAACTCATTGTGAGCCCCAATCTTGCTGTGATCGCCGATCACACTGCCATCGATTGTGCAGTGATCAGCGATTACCGCACCCTCACCAATGATGCTATTGCGAATCACGCATTTCGCACCTATCTGAGCGTTGTCAAACACCACACTGCCATCAATAACCGATTCGGCTCCCACACGACTATTGGCGCCCAACGTTGTTCCGCCGGAGATCACCGCCGTGGGGTCAACGGATGTGTCGGCGAGTGTTAATGACTCCCCCGGTGCAACCACTGCAGGTGAGGGTGCGTTACCAAGTACCAGATCCACCGATCCTTGGACAAATGCGAGCGGCGTGCCAAGGTCTAGCCAATATCCGGGGTCAACAACTCCACTGACCACGCGCGATTGGGCTAACAGGTCAGGGAATGTTTCCCGTTCCACTGACACCGGTCGGCCTTCGGGAATCTGATCAATCACAGATCGGGTGAATACATAGCAACCTGCATTGATCTGGTCGGTCACGATCTCTTCAGGTGTTTGTGGTTTCTCCAGAAATTGCAGAACTCGCCCTTGGGAATCTGTGGGTACCAAACCGTATGCACGAGGGTCACTTACCCTCGTTAAGTACAAGGTAACGTCACTGTGGGTGTCCTCGTGGTGCCGCACAAGTGCATCGATATCCAGTCCGGTAAGGACATCGCCATTGAAAACAATCACGGGATCCTCTTGCTTCGAGGTGAGAAATGACGATGCGTACCGAATCGCACCGCCTGTTCCCAGTGGCACCTCTTCGGTAGCAATCACCACTTCAATTCCACTATCTGCGCCACTTAGCTCGGAGTTCGACATAAAGTCAGCGAAAACATCTGCCTTGTAACTCGTGGCCAGGACAAGGCGAGTGACGCCTGCATCGCGGGCACGCAATATTTGATGCACCGTGAACGGAACACCAGCTACCGGGAGCATCGGTTTGGGGGTGTTGATGGTGAGTGGGCGCAGTCGAGTGCCCTGACCACCAACGAGGAGTATTGCCTCACGCATAGGGGCAGCCTGCCACAGGTCACCCAGGAAGCTGGGTTAGCCTGCACGAATGCAGCACGCGGATATTTGGCAACTACTCCAGGGACGTGCGCACCCTGATCAACCGTTCGTGACCGTTGTTGAACGCAATGGTCGTGTGGAGCTCTCTGGCAAAACCTTGATGAACGGAATTGCTAAATCAGCCAATGCTTTTCGAGATGTTCTGGATACCGACCCCGGAGATCCCGTGATGGTGAATCTGGGGTGGACCTGGCAACAGTCGGTGTGGCAGGGCGCGGCCCTGATCGCAGGGCTCCACCTGACGCACACCTCGTCCAGTAGTTCAGAAGTCTTATCCATCAATTCCTCCCTGATCTCCACTCATCCGCTCGGGCTACCTAGTGGAGGGCCAGATGACATAACCCAAGAAGTACTGGGTCAACCTGATGCGTGGATGTATCCCGAGTACTTTCCCGAGCAACATGAACTCATTGAGAGGGTGAGAGCCTGGGCCAAAGATCGTGGAATTGCAGAAGACGAACGAGTAGGAATCGTGCATACCGATCAGACGGATTCAGATACATTTTTCTACGGACCATTTCTGCTGCCACTGATAATTCGTGGATCCGTGGTCTTCATCACCGCACAAGGGCAAGCACAACACACTTCTTCAGAGCACATCGACTCAATCGTGAAGCAGGAGAAAATTACCCGCCTACTGCAACAGTGATAATTGGACTTGCTCCTGCAGCCTGGCGGTTATCTACGACCAATATTCGATATGTGTAGTTGACTCCCGCGGGCTGGGCTTTCTTAATTCGAAATGTCACCCGCCCATTCGTGGCAGTCTTTTTAACATCGGCTGTCTTCCACTCTCCCGTTTCGGGATCACCACTAACCAAAACTTGACGCCATACGGTGAGTCCCTTCTTCTTGGGACGAACAATTGCCTTGATCGTCACGCCCTTACCAGCGGCGACCGTGACCGCAGGTTCGGAGCGAAGGGAAACCGTCCGGGGCGCAACGCTTGGAACCACACCAATACTTAATTCAGGGCTTGCACCCACAATATTCTTCTTCTTGGTTGTCACAATGCGATACACCTGGGTGGTGCTAGGTGGCCATGCTTCCTTGACGCGGTACGTAACCTTCCCGCCCTTGCTCGTCTTCTTCGAAGCAATCGCTTTCCACTCGCCTGCAACTTGCTGCTGAAGTTGTGTTCTCAAACCCTTCTTGGCAGGATTCACTTTTCCTTTTACCGTGAACGGCTTCCCTGCAGGTTGCGATGCATTACTTGCAGTGGTTATCACCACACTGCGCTCACTCGCGACCGCGGGAGGCGGTACAGCTCCAGGCACAACAGCTGGGGCCTGAGGTGTAGTGACAGCAACACCGACATTGCCGTCAATCGCATTGACAAAGGATGATTTCAGGCCGAACGCGGAACGCATCTGACCACCTGTTCTAGTGACAATCGTATTGTCAGCCAAAGTCGCTGCAATCGTCTTGACCGCACCTGAAACATGACGCTCGGTCACATTCAATGCCCACACACCATTCACGCCGAATGCCCGCGATACCTCTGCCTGGGTGAGCGTTTTCGTCCACGATCTATCAGGGTTCGCTGCATCGAGGGAGTAGGGGTCGGGCACCGACACGACATATGGCAAAGCCCCACCCCACACGTCCGCACTGGATTGACTTGCACCACCGTTGGATGCCGAGTAAAACGCCCTGATCGGTTGACCAGCGTGCAGAACTGCAAGTCCGGTGTTGGGAGAAGACAGTGTGGCATTCACTGCGTTGACCCAGCGGTCACCCTGAGCACTAGATTGCTTTGACCAACCCACGAATGTTTGATCGGTGAATGGTCCATAGCCGTCGTCAACGTGACAATTACAGCTCGCCCGAATTCCTGAGTTGATTTTTGACAATGCATAGGTGCGAGCAGCGATTGCTTGTGCCTGTAAGGCGGCATCGGGCCACGAACTCGGTACTTCGGCAATACCGTATAAATACTCCTCATGTAATCGAAGCTTGTTCACCGCATTTAATAGGTTCTTGCCTCCTGCAGTAACTGGAGTGACCTCAATAAATCCATAACGGAAACGACTCCCAGATGTGGACAGGCTCCGACCTTTATTGACGACTTGAACCAGCGTCGATCCCAATGGTCGCGCGGTTGCATTGGGGCCTTCGCCAATGACACTTTGTGCACCCCCTGTAATGCGCACAACACGAACCTGTGATCCAGAGCGCTGGAATTGGAAAACATCGGCGGGTGAACCCTGGTAGACGACCCCACCTACGGATACTTCCAACGCCCCGCCGGATGAATCAAGTGCTTCACTGCGCATGTCAATGCGCACCTTTTGGTACTCGATATTGACGGAGATTTCCATGTCATCTTGGACGGGAACGACTTCAGTGTTTTGGTAGTAGTAGCGAAGGATGGAAGGCGCATCCATACCCGAAGCTGCCATGGTGCGAGCACCCCACTGCGATAGGCCCACACCGTGGCCGAATCCAGATCCGCTCAAGGTGAAGGTGGCTGGTGGTGCACACGGATCCGGTGGCGATTCTGAGGTCGCCAGCACCCGTGCTTGCCCGAACCAGGGGTACAACGGCTCACCGTTTCCGGTGGCATTCATGGTGATGGAATAGGTGCCGGGAGGAACGGGTTGCCCGGCATCATTGCGCATATCCCAGTCGATGGATAGCGCACCGGGTGCGCCTTGAGCGCCACTGAGAGTTCGCACCACGTCACCACATTGTGAACGCAATGTGAGATTCCATTGCAGTGGTGCATTTGTGACTGCACCGATGCGAACTGGGGTTTGTGTTCCCCACGATGAAGGCGCCGCTGCGGGATTGATCATGCTCGCGCCCATTTTGGCGCCAGCTGCTGCTCGGATTGCGGGAAGTTGCTCTTCTAGGTAACGACCAGGGCATGCGGTGTTGCCAATATCGCCGTGACCACCCACAACACTTGCCGTCGCGGTTTGTCCAGGCTTGTATCGAGATGTTCCCGCGGCTGAGTCAGATACGAGGGTTGTCTGGCCATTGGGATCCCGGTGATTCATGGACAATTTCCAGGCAATCAAGGAAGAGACAGAATCAACAATGGCAGCCATCTCTGGCTCTTGCGGCTTCAGCTTTTGAAAATTACCAATAGCCGAGACCGCAAATGTTTGGTCGTTGAAGCCTGCAGTGTGTCCTCCGACAACAGCTTTGTCAACGCCACCTCCGCGACCCTCATAAAGGCGCCCGTATCGATCCACCAAAAAGTTGTAAGCCATGTCGGAGTACTTCAAGCCCTTGGTGAACCAATTGAAAAGGTTGCGCACTTGAGCAGCAGATTGTTCGGGAGTGTAGTCATTTCGCGATGCCGTGTGATGAACAAACGCAGCCTTAATCGTGGGGGCATACTTTGGTCCCGAACGGGTTTGACTCTCGTTGGCTCCCCATTGGGCGCGGGTAATGATGGGTGGCATGGGCGCACTCACTGTGCTCGCCGCTACAGCACCTATCGGGGTAAATCCTTCGCCTGGA
>CAZVLV010000083.1:0-6245 GCA_964628015.1 uncultured Aquiluna sp.
GCTCGCGAAGCTTTAGCAATTGCTAGGGAATGTCGAAGCATTTTGGGCGGTAATGGAATCACTTTAGAGTACCCGATTATTCGCCACATGAACAATTTGGAGTCAGTCTTTACGTATGAAGGAACCAACGAAATGCATACGCTTATCATTGGTCACGCTCTCACCGGACTCCCTGCGTTTACATGAGACACGCACGTTGAATCCTGAGAGCAAGATTATGAATCGCACGCTACAAGGACTTATCGTTTCTGACTTCTCCAGAATACTCGCAGGTCCCTACGCCACAATGCTCCTTGCCGATTTAGGTGCCACGGTTATCAAAGTGGAGAAACCTGGATCCGGCGATGACACCCGTTCTTGGTTACCCCCGACCACACCAGATGGGCGCTCCACTTACTTCGAAAGTGTTAATCGAAATAAGAAGTCCTTGACATTAGATTTCACACAGGAGTTGGACCAGAAACGTGCCATGAATTTGGCTCAAAGGGCAGACATTCTGGTTGAAAATCATAAGGCGGGTTCATTACATAAATACGGACTTGACTACTCTTCGCTCGCTGCGACGAACCCGAAATTGATCTACTGCAGCATTAGTGGATTTGGGAGCGGTGCAGGTGGCCACCTACCAGGCTATGACCTTCTGGTACAGGCAATGGGTGGACTGATGAGTATCACAGGGGACGCCGAACCAACAAAGGTCGGCGTTGCGCTGGTCGATGTGATCACAGGACTACATGCCGCAGTTGGAATATTGGCTGCGTTGCACCAGCGCGAGGCCACGGGCCTGGGCCAACACATCGAGGTTAATTTACTTTCTTCATTACTCTCGTCAATGGTGAATCAAAGCAGCGCCTACGTTCTTGGCGGTTCGATTCCCCAAAGAATGGGAAATGCACACCCGAGTATCGCGCCCTATGAAGTCTTCTCAACCGCAGATCAATCAATAGTCATTGCAGTGGGAAATGACAGTCAATTCAGGCAACTGTGTTCAACCATAGGAATTGATAGTGCTCCCTCAGACGAAAAATTTGCAACAAATGCAGCTCGAGTGGAGAATAGGCTCCTTTTGAAAGAGATCATCGAGAATCGCCTGCGCACGCGACAAGCAACCGAATGGACCACGTTACTCACCGATGCTGGCATTCCGTGCGGACAAATCAACTCAATTGACCAGGCTTTTGTCCTCGCAGAGTCCTTAGGACTCACGCCCATCGTCAATAACCAGGTGGCCAATCCGCTGACATTTTCCGCGTCACCAGTCGACATATATAAACCTGCCCCACTGCTGGGCGAATCAAATCAGGAAGTTATCAAGCTATTATCACTCGATGACGATTGATGACTCCACTTCAGTTACCCTGTAAATGCGGAACTGGGTGCTCATCGATCCTCACCCCCGTGGATCCGAGTGCTCAGTTCCGCCCTCCCGTGTCTTATTCTTGTTTCTGGTCTTGGCTGCACCTGCAAAAACCTTCACAACCAAGCCTAGGTACACCAATCCCAGTGCCATCTGGATCATGACCATGCTTCGCGCAGGCACCGATACTGGCGTGATATCACCGAATCCGACTGTCGACAGAATTGTAATTGCAACATAGAGGCCCGTAAATGGATCTAACTCTTCCGTGAAGGCTTCTGGATCTCCATTGCTGATGATCGTATAGATCGTGGCGAACATTGCGAGAAACAAAAAAGCAGTGGAAATCATGGCCTCCGTGGCTCGAATACCCGGGTGCTGAGCTCTCCGAATGCCTTGCAATTGAAAAAAGAAGTAAATTGCGTAGATGATCGAGAGAAATACAAAGGCTGCAGCGACACCATACGACTGCACAGCTTCGTCTTCACTTGGTAGTCGGCTCAGTAAAAAGGTCACAATGCCAAACAAGAGAGCAAGCTTAATGAAAGTTACCAGCATCGAACGAATCAAGGTCCGATCAATGTTACGCGCCATGGTTAGTCCCTCTCCTGAATCGCACAGCAGTTTCTACTCCAACGCTGCCAATTGTCCGCATGCACCGTCAATTTCCCTACCGCGAGTATCACGTACGGTCACAGCAACTCCATATTGCTTCAATATCCGGACAAATTCTTCTTCATCTTCGGGACGAGATGCCGTCCACTGAGATCCAGGGGTCGGGTTCAGCGGAATGAGATTTACATGGACCAATTGATCCTTGAGTTTCCGTCCTAAAAGATGAGCACGATCAGCCTGGTCATTGATGTCTTTGATCAGCGCGTACTCGATGCTCACCCGACGATTTGTCACCGACGCATACTCCCACGCCGAATCCAGAACTTCTTCTACGGACCACCTAGTGTTGACAGGCACGAGAGTGTCCCTCAATTCATTGTCCGGTGCGTGTAAAGATACCGCCAATGTCAACGGGATTCCCTCCGTTGCCAGTTGGCGTATGCGTGGGACGAGACCCACTGTTGAAACGGTCACTCCTCGCGCTGAAATTCCTAATCCCGAAGGCGATGGTTCAACAATTCTTCGGATGGCAGACATAACGGACTTGTAGTTCGCGAGCGGCTCCCCCATACCCATGAAAACAATATTCGATACACGTCCCGGTCCCCCCGCAATCTGATTGCGGGCCAAACTCTGCGCTCCAGATAACACCTGACTAAATATCTCAGCCGAAGATAGATGTCTTGTTAATCCTGCTTGTCCTGTTGCACAAAATGGACAATTCATGCCGCACCCCGCCTGAGACGAGATACACATGGTTACTCGACTGGGATATCGCATCAGCACACTCTCCACCAATGAGCCATCGTGCAGCCTCCATAAGGACTTCACGGTTTCTCCATTGTCACACTCAATGGATCGCACAGGATTAAGCAGCGTAGGGAGCAGCGCATTGCTGATCACTTCTCTGTCGGAGAGTGGGATATCAGACCAATTATCGGGATCCTTATCCAAGTGCTCCAAGAGGTGTCGAGACACTTGGTCAGCCCGGTATCCCGGGAGCCCTAAATCTACAACTGCCTTCTTACGCTCTGCTGGCTCCAGATCAAGGAAATGCACAGGTGGCTTTCCTCGCTTTGGTGACTCGAAAACTAATTCACCAGGTTGGGGCATCAGGCACTCACTGCAACTATGCCGGACCCGAGGAACACGGTAAAAACAACCCACGATGCGAACGCATTTGGAATCAAGGAGTCCAGCCGATCCATGATTCCACCGTGGCCTGGAACGATCGTGCCCATGTCCTTGACTCCTAAATCACGCTTGATGGCGCTTTCGACAAAATCTCCGCCTGTCGCTGTCACGGTCAATACAAGTCCAGCGATTAAGCCCTGCCACCATGGAGCATCAAAAATATAGATGAATGAAACAATTCCCACGACCGACTGAAGGATAAGACTTCCGGCGAATCCCTCCCATGACTTCTTGGGACTCAGTTGCGGCGCCATGGGATGCTTACCGAAAAGCACACCAAATACATACCCGCCAATATCGTTGGAGATCGTGAGCAGAATGAACACGACGACTCTCCAGGGGCCGTTATCTGCGGCAAGTGTCAACATAAGGAACGCCGCCATAAACGGTAAATATGCGATAAGTAAAACTGAGGCGCCTATGTCTACAAGAAAACCTGGAGCACCTTTTCGAATACGCCAAAACATGACGAGAAGCACTGACACTCCAGTTGCAATGAGCTGCGCCTCAAAGCCCCAGATATACGCAACCGCAGGAATAATTACTGTTGCCAGGTAGACGGGTGTCCTAGAAACAGAAATATTCCTTCTGTGCAAAACCGTGACAAACTCGTGGACGGCAATCAATAACGCAATTATTGCGACAACCCCGAAAATCCACTTCACTGTGAAGAGTGACACGATGACAATCGCTACCAACGCAACGCCTGAAGCAATGGCCGCGGGCAGATTTCTCCCCGCTTTTGAGGTAGGTGTATCGGGGCTCATGTGTTAAACCTCGAGCAACTCTGCTTCTTTGTGCTTCAGGATTTCATCAATATGTTCAGTGTTCTTGTGAGTAAGGTCATCGAGAGCCTTCTCGGCACGACGTACTTCGTCTTCGCCTGCGTCTCCGTCTTTTTGCAACCCTTCTAAGGTTTCTTTCGCATGGCGCCGAATATTCCGAATAGAAATTTTGGCCTCTTCACCCTTTGTGCGTGCCAGCTTGATGTATTCCTTACGTCGATCTTCCGTGAGCTGCGGTAAGACGACCCTAATAACGTTGCCATCAGTGGTCGGATTGATTCCTAAATCGCTATCCCTGAGGGATTTCTCAATTGCAGCTGTTGCACCTTTGTCGTAAGGCGTGATCAAGATCATGCGGGCTTCAGGAGTTTGAAAGGACGCTAACTGATTCACAGGAGTCTGTGTCCCGTAATAGTCCACTGAAATCTTATTGAACATAGCTGGCGTTGCCCTACCAGTGCGGATCGTAGAAAAATCCTCACGAGCCACAGCAATAGCTTTGTCCATCTTCTCTCCGGCCTCAGCCAGAATGAGATCAATTTCCTCTGACATTGCAGTTCCCATCTCTTGTATCGATCACCTTGATCACCAACTCATACACGTATAAGTGTTCCAATGCTTTCGCCTCGAACAGCCCGAGCAATGTTTCCATTCACGAGGAGATTAAAAACTACGATCGGTAGTTGGTTGTCTTGGCACAAACTAATGGCTGTGGCGTCCGCAACTTTTAACCCTTGGGCAAGAACCTCTGCAGGTGTCAGCTGATCAAATTTGACCGCTTGAGGGTTTTTACGTGGGTCATCGTTGAACACGCCATCGACGCCCTTAGCCATGAGAACAACCTCTGCGCCAATCTCCAACGCTCGTTGCGCAGCAGTGGTGTCGGTAGAGAAATACGGCTGCCCCAAACCCGCTCCAAAAATGACGACTCTGCCCTTGTCCAGGTGTCGCATGGCCCTGCGTGGGATGTATGGCTCAGCAACCTGGCCCATGGTGATCGCAGTTTGCACTCGAGTGTCAATGCCTGCTTTCTCACAGAAATCTTGAAGCGCCAAGCAATTCATGACCGTCCCGAGCATGCCCATGTAGTCGGCACGGGCTCGCTCCATTCCTCGATCAGATAGCTCTGCACCCCGGAAATAGTTGCCTCCACCAATGACGACAGCTACTTCTGTTCCCGAATCCACCACAGATTTAATCTGTTGAGCGATGGAACCCACTACGTCTGGGTCGACACCAAGTGCGCCATCGCCAGCAAATGCTTCACCACTTAACTTGAGCAATACCAGTTTACAACCTCCCTCTGGCACCCCAGGCCAAAGGTCAATCGTTCCTTCAAGAGTTGATTGCACAGGAAGATCGTTCAAGTCCTTCACCTCTCTGTGGATGCGTGAAAACGTGTAACAGAATGCTCGTATTTACTGTCCTGGCTCAAATCTGGCAAATGCGGCAACTGTGGTATCAGCGTCAGCCAACACCTGCGCCACAGTCTTCTTGTTATCGGTGACACTTGGTTGCTCAAGCAACACGACTTCCTTGTAAAAGGAGTTCACTCGACCTTCAATGATCTTTGACATGGCTGCTTCGGGCTTTCCTTCTTCCTTAGCCGTTTCCTCAGCAATCCTTTTTTCGCTTTCGACCGTGGCAGCGGGAACTTCTTCACGAGTCAGGTATTGCGGGCGCATCGCTGCGATCTGCATAGCAATACCGCGGGCGGCGTCTTCGTTGCCGCTGTAGGAGACAAGCACCCCAACCTGTGGAGGTAAATCTGAGGCACGCTTGTGGAGATAAAGCGCCACGGGTGCGGGAAGAACGGCAACTCGTCCCAACTCTATTTTCTCTCCAATGACACCCGCGAGTTCGCTGATTGCAGAGTCCACAGAGGCTCCGCTAGGAAGCGACTGGCCCAAAAGTGACTCGACGGTACCGACCTGAGAAACATTGGCAATTGATGCAATGGCGCTCCCGAGCGATTGGAAATCCTCGCTCTTGGCAACGAAGTCTGTTTCACACAGTAACTCAATAAGTGCATTGCCTTCAGAAGCCACAATGCCATTTGAGGTGGTCCGTTCTGCACCTCTCTTGGCAGCTTTCGCTGCTCCCGAGATTCGCAGCGCCTCAACGGCCTTGTCAAAGTCTCCGTCTGCTTCTTCCAAAGCCTTCTTGCATTCCATCATCCCTGCGGAAGTTGCCTCACGAAGACGCTTCACATCGGATGCACTGATTGATGCCATGATTTTCAAAGTTCCTTTTCTCTGTGTGTTGTTTTCAATACTTAATTGTGGCGCCCAATG
>CAZVLV010000084.1:0-950 GCA_964628015.1 uncultured Aquiluna sp.
GGCTGGAAGCCTGAGTCAGGTTCAAGAAAATGACAATGCTGCTTTCCTCCCCGCATCGGCTGAGTCCACATTGGTGTCCGATGAACAAGCCGGGTTCGCCGACAGTGACGCACTGCCAATTTTGGCTGTGATCTCCAAGCCCAACGGGGACATCTTCACCGCGGCAGACCAAGGAGTGGTGGGAGAGTTCATTCAAGGGATTCCATTCCTCACCCTGTCTGATGGCACTGAAATTAGTGCGTATCTTGACCCGCCGCCGCTATTTCCTATTCCATCTGAAGACGGCGAGGCACTTCTGGTCACCATCAATGTCAATAGCGACCTCGGTGCCCAGCAACTGGAATCAGGTGAACTTGCTTTCGCGGAAATAGCCAACACAATTCGTGATTACGCCACCAACTTCAGCAGCGTGCAAATCAATATCACCGGACCAGGTGGTTTTCTTGCCGATCTGATTGAAGTTTTTGGCGCAATTGATGGAGCGTTACTCATTGCCACGGCACTTGTTGTGGCAATTATTTTGATTTTGGTGTACCGCAGCCCTGTGTTGTGGCTGATCCCTCTGGTTGCTGCAGCTTTCGCTCTCGCGGTCTCCAGTGGAATCGTCTACATCCTCGCTGACTCAGATGTTCTGGTCCTCAATGGTCAGAGCCAAGGAATTCTTACGGTACTCGTCTTTGGAGCCGGCACGGACTATTCCTTGCTCTTTGTCAGTAGATACCGAGAAGAGTTACATAAATACGAACTTCATACCGACGCGGTGTGGGCCGCCTTCAAAGGTGTGCGTGCAGCGATTATCGCGTCTGCTGCAACCACATCCATTGGATTGATGTGCCTGCTCCTCAGCGAGTTGAACTCCAATAAATCAACTGGTCCCGTGTCTGCTGTGGGGGTTGTCGTGGCAATGGTGATCATGTTGACATTCCTCCCCGCACTTTTGATCATTCCGA
>CAZVLV010000084.1:960-6236 GCA_964628015.1 uncultured Aquiluna sp.
CCCTCCCCGTGCTCGCATTCCTGGTACCCACCGTTATCGGTTTCGCGCTCAGTTTTGTTGTGGATATTCCACTTTTGCCCTTTGTTCTCGCTGGTGCAGGGCTTGCCGTAGTCACGATTGTTCTGTGGATTGCCTTTGGATTGATGCGCGCCTTCAGCGCCAGTGGCGGTCCATTTAGTCGGAGTCGCTTCCCCTCCGGTCGCTGGGCTTTCTGGCCCAAGGTTCCTGTTGTCGGTACTCCCGATAGCAAGCAGTCAGGACTGTGGTTTCGACTCTCCGGCCTTGTCGGGCGCAAGCCACGCGTCACATGGGTCACCACAGCGTTGATCCTGTTGGTCTTCGCTGGATTCAGCACCACATTGAAAGCCGATGGTGTTGCAACGTCAGAGTCATTTACCAATGCTTCCGAGGTCGATTCGGTGATTGGTCAGGATGTCTTGATTCAACACTTCCCTGCCGGACTTGGTAGTGAAACAATTGTCACAGCAGATCAAGGATCTAGCGATATCGTCCTGTCAAAGATTGCAGCGACACCCGGCGTTGCCGATGCACAACCGCTCATTAATGAAGCAACCGGTGAGCCACGGGTATCGGACTCACGGGTTCTCTTCCGCGTCACGTTGGCCTACCCATCTGATTCCACCGATGCTGAGACAGTGATTGGAGACCTCCGCACCCAATTTGCGGAGATCCCTGAAGCAGAAGCACTGGTGGGTGGCCCCACTGCCGTCGCCTACGACATTAATGAAGCAAATCTTCGCGATCGAAATGTCATCATTCCCACGGTGCTGATTGTGATTCTGATTATTTTGATCATTCTCCTGCGAGCATTCAACGCGCCACTGATTCTCATTGGCACGGTGCTCCTGTCGTATTTCGCAACACTTGGAGCATGCGCACTGGCATTTAATTACATCTTCGATTTCCCTGGTGCGGATCCAAGCTTCCCGCTCTTTGCATTCGTGTTCCTCGTTGCCCTCGGTGTTGATTACAACATCTTCCTCATGACGCGTGTGCGCGAAGAGACACTTGTCATGGGAACTCGACCTGGAATTCTCAAGGGCCTGACCGCTACGGGTGGCGTAATTACCAGCGCAGGAATTGTGCTCGCGGCAACGTTCCTCGTCCTTGGCGTGCTACCACTTGTCGCACTGCGTCAGGTGGGCTTCGCGGTCGCGCTTGGAGTTCTCATTGACACGTTTATTGTGCGCACCACACTTGTGCCCGCGTTGGCGTACGACATTGGTCCTAAAATCTGGTGGCCAAGCAAACTCTCCAAACAGAAAGAAACTGTTTAAATAACATCTCCATTGGACTGGGGCATGCCTTCATCAAAGATCATTTGAACGCGCTCAGGCAAATCAAAGAGCGGTGGATTGGGAATTGCACGCTCGAGTGGTTCCTCTGCATCAATGAATGACTGATTGACCAATGGTTGTTCAACGGTGAAAGCCACCGGGTCTTCTTGTGCGGACTGCATGTATGCCTGCCACGCATAGTTGTGCACAAGATACGCCTCACGCGCCGCCAAGATGTCTGTATGCCACGGCAAAATACTGAGGCTGGCAATTTCACGACCTGCGGCAGCAATGGCTGCTTCACCGTCTACCGCGATAGTGGCTAACTCGGCCACCGCTGCGATTGTCTGTGCGTCAAGGTCCTGACCATTAGAAGGAATCTCACCGTCGATTTGGTCGAAAATGACGTCTACCCGGTCGAGAACCTCGCCCATGGCGGATTCGGACTCTTCGATGGCACTGACCAGGCGATCCATTTCAATATTGCTTGCCCACCAATTAGTGCCTACAAGGCCGCCCACGACAAGGGTGAGCATGAAAGCCACCGCGCCAGCTACATAGGGGACCCAGGTGCGTGGCTTCATTGCGACATTGTCCCCCATGTGCTCATTCGGAGTTAATCTCACCCGGCTACTCCTGATCCACTAGATTTGGTCGGTGACTTTCCCCTTGGCGACAGGTACCGGCTGGCGGTCTCGCTATCACGTGGCCGTTGATCGGATCAGCCGTCAACTTGCCACTATCCAGCCTGGGCACCCCGTGCGACTTGCCAAGAAGACCAGCAACTTATTTCGCGGTCGCTCTCGCACCGAAACACCCGGTCTAGATGTAAGTGAATTTGGTCGCGTTTTTGAGGTAGACCCGATTAATCGGGTGGCTGAAGTCGGGGGCATGACCACCTATGAAAACTTAGTCGCGGCCACTCTTCCCTACGGACTCATGCCCATGTGTGTTCCGCAGTTACGCACCATCACTTTAGGCGGCGCTGTCACGGGACTGGGAATTGAAAGCGCCAGCTTCCGCAATGGCACTCCCCACGAATCAGTTCTTGCCATGGACATTCTCACGGGCACCGGTGAAGTTCTCACCGTCACGAACGAACCAGATGACCCGCATCGCGATTTGTTTTATGCATTCCCAAATTCCTACGGCTCACTCGGGTACGCACTCAAATTGACGATTGAGCTGGAACCCACCAAACCATTTGTTCACCTTCAGCATGTTCGCTATCCCAGTGCCACCGCATTAACCAACGCAATGCAAGAAATCGTTGCACAGGGTGAGTACCTGGGTTCCCGCGTTGATTTCCTCGATGGCACCGTCTTTTCGCCTACCGAGCAGTACCTCACGATTGGCACCATGGTGGGTGAACTGCCCGCTGGGCGCGCTACCAGTGATTACACGGGCATGGCGATCTACTACCGCTCCATTCAAACTCTCACCAATGACTACCTGACAATCGGCGATTACCTTTGGAGATGGGACACCGACTGGTTCTGGTGCTCACGCGCATTCGGAGCGCAGTTACCCACCATTCGTGCACTGTGGCCAAAGAGCAAGTTGCGCAGCGATGTCTATTGGAAAATTATCGCTGCGAACCGAAAATTTAAGTTTGCGGAAAAACTTGATGCAGTGAAAAGGAAACCACCCCGCGAGTCGGTGGTCCAGGATATTGAAATTCCCATCGAGCGTCTTCCTGAATTCCTTGATTTTTTCCACGCGGAAATAGGTATTGAACCGATATGGTTGTGCCCGCTCCAGCAACGTGATCCCAATGCTCGTTGGCCACTCTACGAATTTGACCCAGAGCAGCTCTATGTCAACGTAGGTTTTTGGTCCACCGTTCCTTTGGTTCACGGTGAAAAACCTGAAGACGGAGTCAAGAATCGTCGGATCGAGAAAATGGTCACCGAGCTTGATGGACGCAAGTCCCTGTATTCGACCGCGTTTTATTCGCGCGATGACTTCTGGGACATCTACGGTGGCAACGAATACGCACAAATGAAAATGAAGTATGACCCCGATTCGCGACTTCTGGGTCTGTACGAAAAGGTGGTTGAAGAACAGTGAAGCTCGCTGACGCATTTGCAATGGTGGTAGGACCCGAACGTAATGTCTCCTTTAAGGCCTACGACGGCTCCACATTCGGTCCACAGGACAACGACATTGTCATGGAGTTGGTCTCCCCACGGGGAGTCGAGTACTTAGCCGGTGCACCCAGTCAATTGGGTCTGGCCCGTGCCTATGTCAATGGTGATCTTGAGATTCACGGTGACGCTTATACCGCGCTTTCGCGGCTTTACCCCATGGACACATCTCACCTATCCGCCGGCGACAAGTTGGCACTCTTCAAGAAATTTGCGCCTGCTGCACTCAAAAGACCAACACCTCCACCCCAGGAGCGCAAACTCTCCGGTAGTCGTCACTCAAAGAAACGCGATGCCGAAGCAATTCACCATCACTACGACGTGTCCAACACTTTCTATCGCTGGGTGCTCGGACCATCCATGGCATATACCTGCGCCGTTTTTCCCACAGCAGATGCATCCTTGGAAACCGCCCAGGAGGCAAAATTCGATTTAGTTGCCCGCAAACTCGGGTTGGCGCCCGGAATGACACTCCTTGATGTGGGCTGCGGCTGGGGCGGAATGGTGTTGCACGCTGTACGTAATTACGGCGTGAAGGCAATCGGTGTCACTCTTTCTCAGCAGCAGGCCGAGTGGGGGCAAAAAGCCATTGCAGATGCCGGGCTCTCCGACCGAGCTGAAATTCGATTTAGTGATTATCGCGATGTCCAAGAATCAGATTTTGATGCCATTTCATCTATTGGCCTGACCGAACACATCGGCCGTGCCAATTACCCCTCCTACTTCAGTTTTCTGTACGGAAAACTCAAGCCCGAGGGTCGCATGCTGAATCACACTATTACTCGACCCGAGGATGCTCAGCCCACCCATTACCGCACATCATTTATCAATAGATACGTATTCCCCGATGGTGAACTATCAGGCCCGGGACTGATCATGTCGGCATTCAATGATGCCGGCTTTGAAATTCGTCACGAGGAAAACTTGCGGGAGCATTACGCACTCACCCTCAAGCACTGGTGTGAGAACCTCGAGAATCACTGGGATGAAGCCGTTGCAGAGGCCGGACTGGGCACCGCACGTGTGTGGCGCCTCTACATGGCAGCCTCGCGCATGGGCTTTGATCTGAACACAATCCAGTTGCATCAAATGCTGGGTGTGAAGTTGGGGCCACGGGGCAAATCCGGTATGCCACTGCGCCCGAATTATCAGTAACTAACTGCCCGCATTAACGAAAATGTGCACGGCAATGTGTTCTGGAACTTCGGTGTACTCACCCGCACTGCCAATGAACACCCCCGTTCCTACCTTGTAAGCCTTCACACGCGCACCTGGCAGTGCACCGACCCTGCGCAAACGAGCCATGACTTCTTCATCAAGTTGAATTGTTTCCGCTAACCGGCGGATGGTAACCCCTGCAGGGTCAGAACCAACAATCTCCGTAATGGTGACTACATCATTTGCCAAAGGCGCATCGGTGCCAATAGATGCATCAATCTCCGCAAGCCCGGGAATCGGATTACCAAATGGCGAAACAGTGGGGTGATCAAGAATCTCCATGAGCCGACGCTCCACCGAGTCACTCATCACGTGTTCCCACCTACATGCTTCGGCGTGAACTTCCTCCCACGGCATTTTGAGCATTTCAACCAACATGCATTCGGCTAATCGATGCTTGCGCATGACACGGGTTGCCTGGTTCCGCCCCTCCGCCGTTAACTCGAGATGGCGCTCCTTATCCAAACTCAATAATCCATCGCGTTCCATGCGAGCGACCGTTTGTGAGACCGTGGGTCCACTTTGACCAAGACGCTCTGCGATCCGAGCACGCATAGGAGGAATACCTTCTTCCTCGAGTTCAAAGATTGTGCGGAGATACATCTCCGTCGTG
>CAZVLV010000085.1:0-6233 GCA_964628015.1 uncultured Aquiluna sp.
GTTGTTCACTGTGGACCATGCTTCGATACGTTGCATTGCCTTTCGGCCGCGGCGGACTTGTTGGCGGCGTCATGCTCGGCATGGGTCGCGCACTCGGAGAGACCGTAGCCGTGTACTTCGTGCTGAAATTAGTGTTCGACGTCAATCTGTTCAGGATTCTTGATTCAGGTGGTGGCTCGGTAGCCACCATGATTGTTGCCAAGTTTGGTGAAGCAGGAACTCAAGAGCTGCAAGTCTTGCTCGCCTCTGGCTTCGTGCTCTTTATTGGAACCCTAATCGTGAACATAATCGCCAATACCATTGTGAACCGCACCGGGAAGTTGAAGTCATGAGCCAACACACGATCACATATGAACACTCTGGCGTTCGACTTGAGGAAATAAAGAAACAATCCCCTTTGCGTCCGTGGGCTAACCGTACTGCGAAGTTTAAACTTGTTACCGCGCTCGCCGCACTGATTCCACTGTTGATTGTGGCCTTAATCTACGCGTTCACGGAAATTCCAGGCGCAATCGTTGTTGTCATTATTTACCTTCCGCTGCAGATTGTTTCCGCAGTTATCGCTGCGCTTTTGGTGGGAGGAAAGAACTCAGCCCCGGATGCTGTCATCATTGTGTTGGCGATTGGCGCCACCATGTTGAGCATCATTATTGTGGGATCGATTCTGTTCACCATCATCGTCAAGGGTTTTGAGGCACTCAGCCTTTCATTCCTCACACAGAACAACGAATACATCAGCCCACCAACGCCTCTGGGTTACGGCGGTATCGCACATGCACTGTTGGGCACCGTACTTATCGTTGGTATCGCTATGCTCATTTCGGTACCCATTGGAATTGCCACCGCTGTCTACATCACCGAAGTCAAAGGTAAGGGTGCGAATGCGGTTCGGTTCTTTGTGCAGGCTGAGAGCGGCGTCCCGTCGGTGGTTGCAGGTCTGTTCATCCTCACGGTGTTTATTCTTAGTGGTGCCATTACCCAAAGTGCCTTTGCTGGGGCCCTCGCTTACTTTATTTTGATGTTGCCCACAGTGGCGCGAACATCTGAAGAAGTGTTGAAGCTGATCCCAGATGATCTGCGCACGGGTGCGCTTGCGCTTGGTTCGACTCGAGCAAAAACTGTGATGCGAGTTGTGTTGCCAGCTGCGCGCACCGGAATCATCACTGCCACGATTTTGGGTATTGCGCGCGTCATGGGTGAGACTGCGCCACTCCTGCTGACCGCTCTCACGAACGACAAAACAATCTGGAACCCATTCGGTGACCCCATTGCTTCCTTACCCACATTCATCTTTTTCAACGTCTCCCTGCCGTTCCCATCTGCGGTGTCCCGCGCATGGGGTGCCGCATTCGTTCTCATGGCCTTGGTCGCGATCGTCTTCACAGCCGCGCGCTACTTCGGCACTCGGAAATTTGCTAAGTCGTGAACCACCTATCACCCAGAGGAGAAAACAAAATGTCTACAGCTGAATTCGAAGAAACTGCAACGGACACCTTGAATAAAGACCTCGGCAAAGGTGCACCCGAAGCCAAGATCGAGATGGAGTCTCGTGAACTCAGTGTGTGGTTTGGTTCTCGCAAGGTGCTGGAAGGAGTGTCGATTAAGTTTCCCGCCAACTCGGTAACAGCCCTGATCGGCCCATCCGGTTGCGGTAAGTCCACCTATATTCGAACTTTGAATCGTTTGCATGAATTGATTCCAGGAGCGGCACTTGCAGGCGAAGTGTTGTATGAAGGGCAGGACATTTACGCCCCAGAGATTGATCCGGTCAGTATTCGTCTCAAGATTGGTATGGTCTTTCAAAAGCCAAATCCCTTTCCCAGTATGACAATTCGCGGAAATGTTCTCTCCGGCTTAAAACTTTCGGGCATGAAGCGTCCCAATCACGATGACATCGTTGAAGAAACCCTTACAGCTGCAGGCTTGTGGAAGGAAGTCAAGGATCGACTGGATCACGCCGCGGGGGAATTATCCGGTGGTCAAGCTCAACGTTTGGTGATTGCCCGTGCACTTGCGGTTCAGCCTCACGTTCTTCTCATGGACGAACCGTGCTCTGCACTCGACCCCGCATCCACGCTAAAGGTCGAAGACACGATTGCCGAACTTTCGAAGTCAATGACAGTCATCATTGTGACGCACAACATGCAACAAGCGGTGCGAGTATCAGACAACACGGCATTCTTCCTGGCTGCTGAAAATGAGCCCGGTCATGTGATCGAGCAGGGTCCCACTACTGAAATCTTCAGCAACCCCCAAGATGAACGCACATTGGATTACGTCAACGGACGATTCGGTTAACAACAGGTGCCTAAGACGGCCGAGTCAACCAACTGTTCACCTACTTGTCAGTCACAGGATGCATAAATAGCACAGACACTTCAGGTGAACCTCATAACGTCAGAATCCGATGCACGAGCATCGAAATATCGAAACTAAAGGAGATCACAGTGCGTCGTATTCTCGCGATACTGTCTTCGGTAGGTGTCGTTGCAGCGTCAGCCCTCGTTGCCGTCCCCGCCCAAGCAAATCAAACCGTTCCAGGCGGTGGAGCGTCATTCCCCTCCGTCTTCCTTCAGGATTGTGCAACCCGCTATAACGCTTCGCAAAGCAACTTCACCGTCAACTATCAGTCCGTTGGTTCGGGCCGCGGTAAGTCTGGCTTCGCGAATGGAACCTACGTCTTTGGTGGGTCTGACAGTGCTTTTACTTCCGGTCAACCCACATGGGATTGGGAATACGTCCCCATGATCGGTGGAGCAATCACTTTGCCCATCAACTTGAACGGCAAAAATGGGCAGCCAATTGGCAATCTCATCCAACTTCGCCAGACGACTGCAGCAAAGATTTTCGGTGGCCAGATCACCACATGGAATCACCCTGAGATCGTGAAAGCTAATCCACGTATCGCGAAGAACTTGCCCGCTACTGGCATCACCATCGCCTACCGCGCTGATGCATCCGGTACCACAAATAACTTTCTCCAGTACATGAATGCCTGGGCACCTTCGATCTTCCCCAAGGTTCAAGATGCAATGGATAGCGCCTTCCCCGGCGGACGTCCACCGGCAAACTCCATCTCGGGTCCACAGAATGCAGGTGTTATGACTGCCGTAGCTAACACCCCTGGCGCAATTGGCTATGTCGACCTTGGCGATGCTCTAAAGGCTGGTGCTCGTATGGCTCGAGTTCAGAACTCGCTCGGAGAGTTTGTTGCTCCGACAGCCCAAGCTGCAGCCCGCAACTTGGCGAACCAAACCAACATTGATAGCAAGGGTCTAGTGAACTTGAATTACAAGTTGCAGGCCAAGGGTGCATACCCAATCGCTATCTTCAGCTACTTCCTGGCTCGCACCGATGGACGTGGACCAAACGGTCTTGGTGTCCGCCAGTTTGTTCGCTACTCACTCGAGAAGTGCGGCCCAGAGCGTGCGGCACAGCTGGGATTCGTTCCAGTGGCGGGCAAGGTGCTCAAGAAAGCAGTTGAGTTCGCAAACCAGATTAAGTAAGGAATAACTCATCTCGGTGGGGTGTGGCATGCGGCGACGCCGTGTCACACCCCACCGCACTTTAAGGAGAAATAGTGCGCGGTACAGCCAAGTCAGTCGTGGCCCTCGGTGTTGTTGTAGCTTTCACGGCGGCCTGCACTCCACCATTGCCCCCTGATGTTTTGGCAGCCCGCCTAGAACGCACCATCACCTGCAACCCAGGATCACAGGAGGTTGCAGTCAGTCCTGACTATTTCGAGGCCGTCAATGCTGTGAGTAGTTCACTCAACGGCGTATGCCCAGATCAATCACTCGTTCCCGTCGCTATTGGGGAGAACCCCGATGCCAAGGTCCAAATTCTCGATCGGCCAGCCACAGCCGCTGATTTGAGTCAATTCGCCGCACAGTGCACCGGAGATGTACTCACGGTTCCGGTATATGGCACACCCATCGTGATGGCGGTCAACATTCTAGGTTTGGACGGCCTATTACTGACTCCAGAAGCGGTCGCAGGCATTTTGTCAGGCTCTATCACAGCGTGGTCAGACCCAGTTATTGCTGATGCCAACGATGGATTTGAGATCCCTGATATTCCGGTAGACCTTTTGCGCCTAGAAGGTCCCTCGGGTGCTGTGGAAGCAATGACAGCGTGGCTATCCCAGCAAGTTCCTGACACATGGACTCAGGGTCAAGTCTCCACACTCGCCACCGGTCGGCCCTTTGCTACCTACCAGGACATTGTCGATGAAATGGCTGGTGGCGCATTTGACGACACGTTTACGGACGAAGAGTTCACGGACGAAGATTTCACGGAGGATGGATCCTTAGTCGCTGATGAACCGATTGAAGTCGATCTTGACGCCGAGGTTGAATTCGACAGCCTGCCGGGTGAGGGAACGGTGGCGATAATGCCCGTTTTCATTGCGAATAACAACGTAATTCCGATTGCTGATTTACCTGTGAACGGTCAACCCATCACCATCACGAATGTTGATCTTCCCAAAGTTGGAATTGCCGCAACAACGCTGACAACCGATGAAACGGGAAACATCATTGCGAGCCATGCTGTCGGTGGGATTCCTATTCCCGAGCAGTTCGATATTGCATCAGCCAAGGTGATTCTCACCGAGGGTCAAGAGTTAGCCGGATGGCCAGTGATTGCAGTTTCTTCGATCATGGTGTGCGATGAACCTAATGATCCGTTGCCACTCTCAACTGGTCAATTCTTTTTGCGACTAGCTGGACAAGGCACATTTGATTCAGTTGGGCTCACACCATTGCCAGAGCCAATCCGCATTTCGGCGATTCCCGCCATGCGAGTGCAGCTTGACAGTCTTGAAGGTGATACCGATATGGAAGTTATTGAGTCACCGATTGCGGAGACGACCCCTTAAAGTAACGCCGTCGTAGCCAGAGCGATACGTACACCAAGGCAACGAGGGCGGGAACTTCAATCAATGGTCCTACAACTCCTGCCAGGGCTTGGCCGGAGGTAATACCCCACACGCCAATCGCGACCGCGATGGCCAATTCAAAGTTGTTTCCGGCGGCAGTGAACGCAAGTGTTGTTGTCTTGCGATAGCCGAGGCCCGCCTTGGCACCTACGGCAAATGACACACTCCACATAATGATGAAGTACAACAACAGTGGCACTGCAATGCGCACAACAGAAACAGGATCACTGGTGATTGCTTCGCCTTGTAAGGCGAACATCACAATGATGGTGAAAAGCAAGCCATACAGGGCAAAGGGGCTGATAAATGGTTCGAATTTCTCCTGGTACCACTGTTTGCCCTTGCGCTTGATCCCGATACGCCTGGTCAGGTATCCAGCTACGAGGGGTATACCGAGAAATATCAAGACAGCTTTCGTGATGGCCCACATGGAGAATTCAACATCTTGAGTATCTAATCCGAGCCAACCGGGCAGAATTTTCAGATAAAAAGCGCCCAGTAGGGCGTAGGCCAGTATTTGAAAGACGGAGTTAATCGCGACCAGCAGTGCTCCCGCCTCGCGATCGCCGCATGCGAGGTCATTCCAGATCAACACCATGGCGATACATCGCGCTAGCCCGATGACAATCAGACCGGTGCGGAAGGCAGGTTGGTCGGCAAGGAAAGTCCATGCAAGTACAAACATGAGGAGCGGGCCCAAGACCCAGTTGAGTAGCAGCGAGAGCCACAGCATGGTGCGGTCACCGGTGACCCTGCCCATGTCTTGGTAATTCACCTTCGCCAGAACCGGATACATCATGAGGAGGAGTCCAAGAGCAATGGGCAGTGATGTGCCGTCAATCTGAATTGCGTCGAGAACATCTGGTACGGCGGGCACATATCTACCCAGTAGTAGGCCTATTCCCATGGCGACCAAAATCCACACGGGAAGGAATCGATCGAGTAAAGAAAGTCGGCTGATTACCGCTTCCTCTTCAGTTTGGGCAGTACGCACAATCACTCACTCCCTCGTTTAGTGCCCGCTCCACCTATTGGACGTGATGAACATTGGATACCTAAGTGTCAAACCGTCATCACGCTATGTGGACTTCACTTCCACATTGAGTTCGGCAAGCAATGCGCGCACTCTAAGCTCAATATCGTCGCGGATTGGTCGAATAACGTCTACGCCAAGTCCAGCAGGGTCTTCCAGGATCCAGTCTTCATAGCGCTTACCGGGGAAAATAGGACATGCATCACCGCAGCCCATGGACACCACGACATCTGAGGCGCGAACTATTTCGTCGGTCCACGG
>CAZVLV010000086.1:0-6227 GCA_964628015.1 uncultured Aquiluna sp.
GAACTGGCTCGCATACAGGAGACGTGGTTCGCTCTCAACGGACTTCGTGAACGCTACCTTGGGCTAGTTCAACTGGGTTCCGAAAAAGTAAGGAATCTTGCACCTGAGCCTGAAGAAGAACAGTTAGGTCGTGATCCTGAGAGCATCGAGGCAGAAGCTCGCAACCTCCGAACCAATGAATTTGAACTGGGACGAGAAGTTGAATCCCTGAATCAGCAACAACTTGTCGTTGCCGCCCAACGAGAACAGGTCGAAGACCAGTTGGCGCAGGAAGTCGCTCGAATCCAGCGCGTGGAGGGAGAGATCTCCGCCCATGACGCTGCTATCGCGAAAATCCAAGGACAGTGTGAAAGCGCTCAAATCCGGATTGATACCCGAGGAGCGGAAATCGTCCGACTCCAGGAGCAAATCACTGATGCGCGCGATCGAAGCAAAGATTCTCAAGCGCAGTTTCAGTCAATTGAAACGCAGGTTGTCGCTCTGGGAGATGGTGAGCAAGGGCTTGATGCAGAACATGAAGTCGCTCAGCACAAACTCGCAGGTGCTGACTCGCGTGTCCACGAACTCATGGCCGAAGATGCCCGCCTCGATCGCGAGCGTGCTGCAGTCGCGGCCCGAATCGATGCCCTCTCCATGGCACTTGAGCGCAGAGATGGATCAGCCGCCCTCGCCGATTCTCCGCACGTTATTGGTTCCGTCACGGAGCTTCTACGCCCCGCGCATGGCTACGAATTGGCCGTGTCCGCTGCTTTAGGAGATTTGGCCAACGCAGTAGTTGTCGCCGATATCAACGCCGCAATGGACTCAATTGTTTTTCTCAAGAGCGAAGATGCGGGTCGTTCAAGTGTTGTGGTCGCTCGCTCAGGGGCCACACAAGACTCATATAGAGGCCAGGCCCCAGCTGGCAGGTGGCTGCTGGATTGCGTACAGGCAGATCCGTTAATTGCGGGCACCATGAATGCGTTACTTGGAAATTTCATTGTTGTGACAGACATTCATGAATTGAGGTCACACTCCTCCGTCAGCGATCGTTTCCCCATAGTGACTCAAGATGGAGACATGTATTCGTCTGGAGTGGTCACTGGCGGTTCCGTAGGTGGACCAAGTGTGCTGGAAGTACAAGTTGCCATAGATGAAGCCCGAGAGGCACTCATGGCAATTGAAGCTGCGCACCAACGAAATACCTTTGACCTGGCCGCAGCAAGGGCGGCCCAGGAATCGGCCGCACGGGAAGTGGAAGCCTCGTTAAGCAGACTTCATGAGTCAGATGCAGAGTTAGCAGCGGTTGCGGAGCGTCTTGGCCAACTGGGACAGCAATCACGTGCCGCTCTTGCAGAGGCTGAGCGCCTTGAATCTGCATTGATTACCGCGCAAGAGGCTTTGGCGCGAGATACACAGTCACTTGCAGTGTTGGCAGAGCAACTCCATCACCATCAATCAATAGAGGCGCCCAGTATTGGTCACGATTTACGACCTCAGTTGGAGCAAGAGCTCGAACTAGCTCGTTCACGTGAAGTAGAAGCTCGACTAGCCGTTCGCACTGCTGAAGAACGAATGAGGGCTGTGTCTGAACGTGCGACCGCGCTGGAAGAAGACGCCAACAAGGAGCGAACAGCACGAGCGGCTGCAATCGAACGACGAGAACGCAGGGCTGCCTCGTTAATCGTTGCCCAAGCGTTGCTATCAGGGGCGAAAGTGGCTCTCGATTTCACTGAAGTCTCTGTGCATCAAGCGCAGCGAGTACGTTCCCGCGCCGAACAGTTAAAGAAAGACAGAGACACTGAACTCACTTTTGTCCGAACTGAAGTTCGCCAGTTGGTTGAGGTATTAGAAGGTCTCCGCGACAGTGTTCACCGCGATGAAGTAGCCAGAGCCGAACAACGAATGCGCATTGAGGCGTTGGAAGCAAAGGCCTTAGAAGACTTCGGCATCGAACCGGAAACCTTGTTGGCTGAATATGGGCCTGATCAGTTGGTCCCTCCAAGTTTGACCGCACCGGGAGACGAAATCGACCCCGATTTACCCGAACCCACTCCCTATCCATACATTCGAGATGAACAACTGAAGAGACTGAAAGCGGCCGAAAAGCAGTTGGCGTTATTAGGGCGAGTCAATCCTCTAGCTTTAGAGGAATACTCGGCAATGGAAGAGCGCCAACGATTTCTTACCGAACAACTTGATGATCTCCGGCGCACTCGAGATGACCTACTTGACATCGTGAAGGAAGTAGATGCTCGTGTTGAGCAAGTGTTTACCGAGGCGTATTTGGAAATCGAAAAGGAGTTTGAGGGCGTATTCGCCCGACTATTCCCGGGCGGCGAGGGAAGGCTGGTCCTGACCGACCCCTCCAATATGTTGACAACAGGTGTTGACGTAGAGGCCCGACCTCCCGGCAAGAAGGTGAAGCGACTTTCACTGTTATCTGGCGGTGAGCGGTCACTCACGGCAGTCGCTTTTCTCGTGGCGCTGTTCAAGGCCCGACCATCACCTTTTTATGTACTGGACGAGGTCGAGGCGGCCTTGGACGATGTAAACCTTGGTCGATTGATTGACATCATCGAAGAACTTCGATCGACATCACAATTGATCGTGATTACTCACCAGAAACGGACCATGGAAATAGCCGATGCTTTGTACGGCGTGTCTATGCGTGGCGATGGTGTGACGCAAATTATTGGTCAGAGGCTCCGCGAGTCGGAGAGCGTGGGGGCGTGAAGGTGGACTTGTTACCGAGAATTACTCCGCTCACAATGAGAGCTTGCGCAACAACATACGTTGTCATGATTACTCCGGGCACCACCGTTACGTTGTTAAATTCTTGAAGAGCGATCAGTGAATCCGATACGGTAAAACTCAACGCACCAATTGCCGGTGCAAATCTCCACGGCGAGTTCAGCTTCAAAGCGGTATTCAATGCAGAGAGCGCCATTGCGATAAGAAGGGCGCTGTAAATTACTACAGGTAATCGCATGTTCCCTGGAGCAATAACCATATTCATGGCCAACCAAAATCCAATATAGGGAATGACCACAAATTTCCAGGCCCGAACCAAACTAATTCCAGGAATTCGACTGAACATTGCGATATAGGCCACTTGTGCCAGGGCAAATGCACTAAGTCCGGCAATGAACCACATATCGCTAGTACCCATCAAGGCAATGTCGCCTAGCCACGAGAAGAACAATGCAATGAGAAGTAAGGTCCGGACAGAACGATTGAGGTTGTGCTGGGGCATAACGAAAAGTGCCCATGCGGCAAGGAGAGGCATGAGGAGGGGTTTGGTCCAGGAGACCCCGAGGACGTTGATCACCGAAGCCACCACAAATAGAGAACCAAATATTTGAGCGAATTTTGGCCATGCAGTGACGCTGCGAAATCTCCCAATGGCAGGATTGTGATTCATGGACTCCCTTTTAATTATTCTCATTATTTCAGGAATCATCATTCTGGGTCTTGCAGTTGGTGGATCGATTGCATTACTCCGCGGTCGTGATTCCGATGAGGATCAGGGTCTCCCGCGACCCGGAATTGATTACACCCCCGGAGTCGGCGATGACTCCACTGAGCCACGAGACACTCCTCGGAAGAATATTGAATCCATCGAGGTGGGAACGGCACTCGTGGATCGTGAGAGTTCGACCCCTGTCGATATTGAACCTGAAGGCGAAACCGATGAGGCTCTATGGGAAGTCGAGGTACCGGAACCGACTGCAGGTCGCATGTCTCGCCTTCGTGCCAGGCTTGCTCGTTCCAATAACGTCTTCGGCAAGAGCCTTTTAGGGCTTTTGTCCAGTGGGTCACTGGATCAAGAAGCATGGGATGACATCGAAGCAACATTGCTCGGTGCCGACTTAGGTGTTGGGCCGACTCAGGAATTGATGAATGAGCTGAAGATTCGAATTGCTGCAGCGGGCAATACCTCTCCTGATTTCATGCGCGAAGCTTTGAAAGAGGCGCTTTCCGATCTCATTGATCCCTCCATGACTCGCAGCCTCGCGCACTCACCAGGGGATCGCCCGGCGGTCATCATGGTCGTAGGTGTCAATGGCACAGGTAAAACTACGACTGTCGGAAAACTTTCGCGTGTACTCATTGCCGATAACCAAAGTGTGGTCATGGCAGCGGCTGACACTTTCCGCGCTGCGGCCGCAGATCAACTACAAACATGGGGTGACAGGGTTGGCGCAGCTGTCGTGAGAGGTCCTGAGGGTGGCGATCCCGCATCAGTGGCTTTTGAAGCTGTTCAGATAGGGCAAGACAGTGACGTCGATGTTGTGGTGGTCGATACTGCAGGCCGCTTACACACAAAGACAGGACTTATGGACGAACTAGGAAAAATTAAGCGAGTAATCGAGAAGCGCAGCCCTGTCGATGAAGTCCTCCTCGTCATCGATGCCACAACAGGACAAAACGGACTCACTCAGGCGAGGGTATTCAGTGAGGTCGTGAATGTCACCGGAATTGTCCTTACCAAACTCGATGGAACGGCTAAAGGCGGAATCGTGGTAGCTGTTCAGCGTGAACTGGGTGTGCCAGTCAAGTTTGTGGGGCTCGGAGAAGGCCCTGATGACCTAGCTCCATTTGATGTCGAAGAGTTTGTTGAAGCCTTAATTTCGTAACGTCACCGAAATACTAAGAACATTTTTTCACACGCTGGTAACACGGAACGTCCTCAGTGGTAACTCGCCCCCTGCACTCTTGGCACACCGAGAGCTACTCCAGCAGGGAAGTAGTGAACAACCACGAGGAGGAAACCTATGGATCCGGCCTTGAATACTGGTGACACAGCATGGATGCTGACAGCAGCCGCGATGGTGTTACTCATGATTCCAGGGCTCGCATTTTTCTATGGTGGAATGGTGCGGGCTAAATCAGTTCTGAACATGATCATGATGGTGATGAGCGTTCTGTTCATTGTCGGCGTGCTTTGGGTGATCTTTGGTTACTCCATGACATTCGGTTCCGACATTGGGGGACTCATTGGAGATCCCACCGAATACCTGGGTCTTGAATCCCTCATGGCAGACAATCCCGAAGCGACCCTCCCGATAATGGCATTCGTGGCCTTCCAAGGAATGTTTGCCGCGTTAACCGTTGGCCTCATTGCAGGCGCTATTCCGGACCGTACCAAGTTCAATGGGTGGTTGATATTCGGAACAGTATGGGCAATCTTGGTGTACTTCCCTGTCGCGCACTGGGTATGGGCTTCCGGTGGGTGGATCTTCGAGATGGGAGTTATTGACTTTGCGGGAGGAACAGCCGTTCACATTAACGCGGGTGCAGCAGCTCTGGCGCTGGCAATAGTGATTGGCAAACGAGTTGGTTGGCCTCGCACTCCCATGCGCCCGCACAACTTAACTCTGGTCATGATTGGCGCAGGCTTATTGTGGTTCGGCTGGTTTGGGTTTAACGCTGGATCAGCATTGGCGGCGAACAACACAGCCGCTGTCGTGTTCCTGAATACATTTGCCGCCACGTGTGCCGCTGCAATTGGATGGCTTGTTGTCGAGAAGTTACGTGACGGGCACATGACCACTTTGGGCGCAGCTTCGGGAATCGTTGCCGGCCTAGTAGCTATCACGCCAGCATGTTCCGCGGTGAGCCCCATGGGTGCACTAGCAGTCGGCGTCATTGCAGGAGTTTTGTGTGCGCTTGCGGTGGGCATGAAGTACAAGTTTGGCTATGACGATTCACTAGACGTCGTTGGAGTTCACCTCGTCGGTGGGCTTGTCGGGACGTTGCTTATTGGATTCCTTGCCACGGAGGCAGCGCCAGCGGGGGTTAATGGGTTGTTGTACGGCGGAGGAGCCGATCAATTGGGCAGGCAGGCAATTGGCGCATTCGCAGTTTTGGGCTACTCCTTCTTGCTAGCGCTCCTTATAGGAGGTGTTCTCAAGGCATCCGGGCTGCTTCGTGTTTCCAAGGACACCGAAATAAGTGGTGTTGATCTCAATGAACATGCAGAATCGGCCTATGAACTTGGTGAAGCGGGTGGCGGCGGACGATTCGCTGGAGTAGGTGCAGGTGCGGCTCGTCGCGAGGAAGTAGGAAACTCATGAAAATGATTACGGCAATTGTCAAACCGTTCAAGTTGGATGATGTCAAAAGTGCACTGGAATCAATTGGCGTACACGGGATGACGGTGTCCGAGGCTTCTGGTTTCGGTCGGCAGCGCGGCCACACCGAGGTGTACAGAGGCGCTGAATACACGGTCGACCTCGTCCCGA
>CAZVLV010000087.1:0-6217 GCA_964628015.1 uncultured Aquiluna sp.
CATGAATTGATTGATGTCCTGTTGAGAGTGATGAATTCCCAACTGCACAAGAGTTGCCACGAGGGCTTCCCGCGTGACCTGACTAAATGGCACGTATTGGCCGCCCATTGCGCGCAAACGCGAGTAATCGATCTGCTTATTTCGCCATACATGGGTGATTTCGGATCCTTGCCCACTGAAATTCTCATCCATGAATGCAGCGACCGCCGAAATGTCAATGAGCGTGCCGAGGGCGTCGCAGCACACTAACTTCATAGGGTGAGACTATGCTCCTAAATGAGCAATCAATCACAAATGAAAGAGGAATAATGAAAAAAGTTTTTACTAGTGTCGTGAGTGGTGCACTGATTCTGGGATCTTTGGGCATGGCATCTACTGCCGCCCAAGCTTATGATCGTGAAGCTTTTGCCCATGCAGCTTCCCATTTTGTAGGCCCCAATCAACTTCCAAAGATTTTTGCATCTAAGCCCGGTATGAGCGTAGAGGTCCAAGATTCGGGCAAGATCGGCACCTATGTCTGCACAAGTGCTGTGGTGAACGGTCCAGATGTTCAACTAACGCGGTCCGTGCGCAACTCTTTCGGCTTCTACAATGTCATCAAGAAAGATTTGGGGCTGACAATCTATGTGAATGAGTACAGGAACAACGTAGCTCCTGAAAAAGCATTCTCCAAACTCACTAAAGACATCAAGAAGTGCGATGGCGATTACTCCGGTTCCTGGACAGATGAAGATGGCACCGTGTATCCATACCAGAACATTGTCACCTCAGGAAAAATTCCGGCTGTGACCGTCACGGGTGTTGAATCAATCTTCACAAATCAAAACTCGAATAACGCTGCGGTAGGCGACCAGCCCGCTTATCTCAACGACAGCATGAGCATCTTCACCCTGGTGAATGATGCAATTATCTTGACTCAAGGGTCAACAGGCAGTGCATTGAATCTCACGGCACCGCAGAAAAAAGCACTGGAGCAAGTTGCTAACCGCATGGTGACCGCGTGGGTGAGTTAAACCCAGGTAGGCATCCACATGCGTAGCTTCCACTGGTCGTAGGGGATCACTTCACCTACCCAAATTGGATAGAACCACCAGGCCGCCGCAATGACAGCCACGAGGTACAAGCCAATAATGGCGATGACCACGGGTTGTTGTTGCGGCGGTTTGCGTTGCAGCAGCTTCATGATGGTGAGGGCAACCGCCATGACGACAAATGGCACATAGGCAACCGTGTAAAAGGTGAAAATTGTTCGATCGAGGTAGAGCAGCCAAGGGAACCATCCCGCGATAATTCCGGCGAGAATCGCACCGGAGCGCCAATCTCGATTGCTCATCCAATTCCAGAGTTGATACGGCACAGCAAGGAGCGCAGCCCACCAAATAATGGGGTTTCCGAGAGCAAGTACCTCTTGGGAGCAATGGTCGGTCGGGCATCCAAGTGACCCATCTTTAATACTTTCGTAGACAAAGCTCGTTGGTCGGGTCATAAATGGCCAGGACAGTGGATTGCTTTGATAGCTGTGGTCAGCATCCAAGTTCACATGGAAGTTCCAAGCTTCAGAGTGATAATTGATAAGGGACCTCAGTGAATCGGGAATCCATGAGTCGGGTTGATCAGAAGCCCAGTTTCGACCCCAGCCAGTATCTGATAGGAACCAACCCGTCCAGCTTGAGAGGTATACGGCGATAGTGATGATCACCGTCGCGATGAAGGCTGCTGGAGCGCTCATGATCAAGGTGGCAAGCCAGGGTCTGCTCACACCAATAGTTCGTCGCGTTGACACGTCCCACAACAGGGTCATGATCATGAAGATGGCAAGGAACCACAAGCCCGACCATTTCACGCTCACTGCAAGGGCCAGGAAAAAGATTGCCAACAATCGCCACGGGCGGATGCCCATGCGAGGTCCAAACCCGGATCCAATCTGCTCCCATACCTGGGGTGTGTTTCCACATTGTTGACCTAAACGTGCCAATCTCTTTCTCGTGCTGTCGCGGTCGAGCACAAGTGCGCCGAACCCCGCGAGGACAAAAGTTCCTAAAACAATGTCAAGGAGTGCTGTTCGACTCATAACAATGTGAATGCCATCAAGTGCAAGAAGGAGTCCTGCGATGGCACCAATGAGATCAGACCGTGTCATGCGTCGAACGATTCGAACAATCATGACGACGGCGATTGTCCCGAGTAGAGCAACCATGAACCGCCACCCGAATGGCGTCACTCCGAAAAGGAATTCACCGACCGCGATTGTCCACTTACCAACTGGTGGATGAACAACAAACGATCCTTCACTTGTGAAAGCTTCGACTGTGCGCCAGTTGCTTCCTGCCGAGAGCATGAGGGATTCGTGGTTCTCGACCGCTTTGTGTTCGACACCAAATCTGAGGAGTGCCCAGGCGTCCTTCGCGTAATAGGTTTCATCGAAAGCGACTGTGTTCGGGCGTCCCAATTGAACGAAACGCAGTATCCCTGCGATCGCTCCCAGAACGAGTGGGGCAATCCACCCGACAAGGCCATGGGTGGGAAAGGGTGGATAGAGACGTTCTTGGATGGTGGCCACGCTTCTGTTGGGTGCTGCTCGGCGCAAGATGGGTGGCACGCACACATGGTATGCGCCCTGCCACTATTGGGGAGTGGATCAGGTGGAGTTGCCAGGGAGATTGATATTCGCCGCAACCCCTATGGGTAATTCCGCGGATGCATCACTTCGACTTATTGAAGCCATGTCACAAGCACACATAATCGCTGCGGAGGACACGAGAAAGTTTCGACAATTAGCATCCCGTGTGGGTGTTGAAATTACCGGGCGAGTCATTTCCAATTTTGAGGGCAATGAGTTGAGTCGAGTTGATCAGATAGTAAATGCCGTCCGAGAAGGCAGCACTGTGTTGGTCGTCACCGATGCAGGAATGCCACATGTCAGTGACCCCGGATATCGATTAGGTGCTGCTGCCATCGATGCTGGCATCCCCATCTCTGTAATCCCAGGCCCCTCGGCCGTACTCACTGCATTGGTCCTCTCAGGGCTTCCATCCGATCGATTCTGTTTCGAGGGTTTTCTTCCGAGAAAATCAGGCGAGCGAGTATCCGCGCTGACAATGCTTGTACGCGAAACGAGAACTATGGTGTTCTTCGAGGCCCCACATCGAATCGAATCTACCCTTGTCGACATGGTGACAGTTTTTGGGTCAGAGCGGCGCGCAGCTCTATGTCGGGAAATGACGAAAACATTTGAAGAAGTGATTCGAGGACCTCTCACAGATCTTCTGGAATGGTCGAGGGGTGAAGTGCGCGGCGAAATCACGTTAGTGGTTGCTGGTGCGAATGCCGAAGAACTTCGAGTGGAAGCGGGCTTGGCTCACATTGACGATGTTGTGAGTCGAGTGCAATCGTTGGTAGAGAAAGGGCATTCTCTGAAGGAAGCAAGTGCCTTGATTGCCAGTGCTGCGGGTATTCCAAAGCGCGATGTCTACCAGGCCGCAATTCAAGCGAAAGCCGCGCAAGCATCAGATAACTGATTTGATCAGCGGACTAGTATTTACCCATGAGCGAGTTGGCCAAGTCCTTCTATCTGACCACTCCTATCTATTACGTCAACGATGCACCTCACATTGGACACGCTTATACGACAACCGCTGGCGATGTCCTCACGCGCTGGCACCGTCAGCGTGGTGAATCTGTTTGGTTTTTGACCGGCGTGGACGAACATGGCACAAAAGTGCAGCGTGCCGCAGAAGCAGGGGGAGTTCTGCCGCAGGAATGGGTTGACCGTTTAGTTGCAGAGTCATGGCGGCCGGTTCTTGAAACCATCGATGCTTGTAATGATGATTTCATTCGTACAACGGAGAGTCGACATGTAGAGCGGGTTCAGAAGTTCTGGGACACGGTTAAGGAAAATGGCTACGTATTTTCCGCGCCCTATGAAGGCCCGTATTGCGTCGGCTGCGAGGAATTCAAATTCCCTGCCGATCTTGTCGAGGGGACAGGAGAGTTTGCGGGGGAGCAAGTCTGCAGTATTCATGGCAGGCCACCAGAGCAATTACGTGAAGACAATTGGTTTTTTCAATTATCTGCATTCAATGAACAGTTAATTGAGCATTATGAAAAAAACCCGCAAGCGATCCGACCTCAAAGTGCTTACAACGAAGTGATGAGTTTTTTGCGCAACGGTCTGGTTGATATTTCCATGTCTCGTTCCAGTGTCTCCTGGGGTATCCCTTTGAGCTGGGACCCAACTCAAGTGGTCTACGTGTGGTTCGATGCACTCCTGAACTACATCACGGCAACAGGCTACGGTGCCGAACCTGGAACAGAGGAGGCTGAATTATTTGCCCGCGTGTGGCCGGCAAATGTGCAACTAGTCGGTAAAGACATTCTGCGATTTCACGCGGTGTACTGGCCCGCAATGCTGATGGCTGCCGGGTTGCAACCGCCACAACAGGTTTTTGCACACGGATGGCTACTCGTTGGCGGCGAGAAAATGTCCAAGTCCAAGCTGACGGGGATATCTCCTGAACTGATTGTTGATCACTTCGGATCAGATGCATTTCGTTATTACTTTATGCGTGCTATTGCATTTGGTCATGACGGATCATTTAGTTGGGAAGATATGAGTGCCCGCTATACATCTGAGTTGGCAAATGGGCTGGGGAATCTTGCATCACGCGCGACCGCCATGGTGGGTAAATACTTTGAGGGCAAACTCCCTGCAGACCAAGCTCCCGGCGAAAAAGAGATGGAGATTCAGCAACTTCTCCTCCACGTTGTGGATCAATCTGATGCCTGCATAAATGAATTGGACTTCGCGGGAGCAATTGGACACGTGAGAGGATTCATTGAACACATCAATGGGTACGTCACTGAACAGGAACCGTGGGTACTTGCCAAAGACCAATCAACAATTCCCCGCTTGGCCACTGTCCTTTACACGGTGTGTGAATCATTGAGAGCGATAGCTGTTCTGTACAACCCCGTAATGCCCAAAGCCATGCAGGAAATGTGGAAGTCCATTGGTGCTCAAGAAGCACTCGGTGATCTTGCCGACCAGAAACTGGGTAGCTGCGGAGTGTGGGGTCAGTTGCCTGCAGGTGTGACGGTCACCAAGGGCGCATCTCTTTTTCCTCGACTTGCAGAGCCCGAAAGCGAATAATCGCTGTATGGGAACAGAAACAGAATGGCCGAGCCCACCCCCACGTCTTGCAGGCACTGTTATTGATTCGCACACACATTTAGACGTTCACGACAGAAATCTGCATGGTGCGAGCGCCCCAAATCCTCGTGAACTTCTCGATCAAGCCATCAGTGTCGGTGTGGATCGAGTTGTGCAGGTGGGTTGCGATATTCCTTCGTCTGAATGGGCCATTGCTGCCGCGCACGAATTCCCTGAGGTAATTGCCACCGTTGCCTTGCACCCGAATGAAGCGCCCCGACGCGCAATGGCTGGTGACTTAGACAAAGCTCTCGCGCGCATTGCTGAGCTGGCTGCCGATCCAGTGGTGCGCGGAATCGGCGAGACGGGTCTGGATTACTTTCGAACTGATGAATCCGGTAGGGATGCTCAACACAGATCATTCCGATGGCATATTGATGTAGCTCGTGAACTCAATAAAACACTCGTGATCCACGACCGAGATTCCCACGAAGACGTTATATCGGTGCTCCTGGATCAAGGGGCCCCGAACAAAGTGGTTTTCCATTGCTTTAGTGGAGATGCACAGATGGCGCGCGTGTGCGCAGACCATGGCTGGTACATGTCCTTCGCAGGTGTGATCACATTCAAGAATGCGGACACATTGCGCGAAGCCCTCGATCAGGTACCGGATCACCTGTTGTTGGTGGAAACAGATGCCCCTTATTTAACGCCGGTACCCAATCGTGGTCGAGTTAATGCAAGTTATCTGATGCCGTACACCGTTCGTGCTATTGGGGATCGCCGCGAAATACCAGAGGTTGACCTCTGCGAAATTCTTTCCGCTAATGCTGTCAGTGCATTTGGAGATTGGTGAACAAGCGGTGACGGCTGAGCTACTCGGTGCATCTGCTATTCGGGAACTCGCTGGCAAGTTGGATATCACTCCTACAAAAAAGTTGGGGCAAAATTTTGTTATTGATCCAAATACTGTGCGACACATTGTGGATCAGTCCCGCATTACTGAATCGGATGTAGTTCTTGAAGTTGGACCAGGGCTTGGCAGCCTTACATTGGGCCTTATTTCGA
>CAZVLV010000088.1:0-6135 GCA_964628015.1 uncultured Aquiluna sp.
CGCCTGTGACATCGGGCCATGTCACCGTGTGATCACCGCCAAGGATCACGGGGATAGCCCCAGAAGCAGCGATCTTCTCGATCTCTATTTCTAAGTCCGCACAGCTTCGGGCTGCATCGCCACTGTACATCTCGACATCGCCAGCATCGACGACTCCAAGTTCTTGGAGCCCATCGACGCGCATGGCTAGGGAAGGCCGTTTTCCATCGTGTTCGAGATAGCACGCGGCACGTAAGGCCTGAGGTCCAAAGCGTGCCCCCGCACGCGATGACGTGCCTCCATCGAACGGAGCACCAACGATGACAACCTGAGCACTTTGATAACTCTCGGGTTCAGATAGATCACATTCGGGGACGCCGAGGAATGTGAAGTGTGGGCCATATTGGGAACCGTAACGAGTCATGGCAAAACTCTAACCTCCACAGGTTGCGCACATGGCAAGATGTTCATTCGAGACTCGTGATTGTCACGAATCGAATCCCAAACCACACTTATCGAGGGTTCTCAACCATAGATTGCGCTTACCTTCATGGCGGTCTGCCCACTGCAATGACTTTGTGGTCCAGCTAATTCCCCAAGAACGCAAAGGTTCGGGTGGGAAAGGTATGGGTTTTGTTTTCACCATGGTCAACTCGGTGCGATCGTTAGATATTCCATCAAGAAGATCCAAACAAGTTAACGCTCCAAACCGTGACGCTCCTACACCCAGGCCGGTATAGCCGGCAACGTATGCGGTCTTACCTTTATGAGCTGTGCCCCAAAATGCACTGAATCGGGAACAGGTATCAATCGCACCACCCCACCCATGTGTGAATCGAACTTCCGACAGTTGCGGAAAGGTTTCCGCGAAATGATCAGCAAGTCGAGCGAAACTTTCACGATCAACATCAAACTCGGGTTTCATTCCATTATTTCGATGGTAGACAGCGTCGAAGCCACCAAATAAAATCCGGCCTTCCTGAGTGATCCGGTAATAGTGAAATTGATTGCCTGAATCTCCGATACCTTCCCTGCCATTCCAATTGATGCTACTTCGCTGTAATGGTGTGAGGGGTTCGGTCATAAGTATGTAGTCGTAAACGGGCACAACATAATGTTGTAATCGTTGCAACAGAGGCGGGTATGCATTTGTTGCGAGAACAACCCGCTGTGCGTTGATGACGCCCGCTTCAGCATTGACGGCAACATGCAACCCTTGATCCTCGAGCCCTACGGCAGGTGAGTCTTCGTAAATGGCGACACCTAACTGCTCAGCCACTCTAGCGAGCCCCCATGACAGTTCAGCTGGGTTCACCATGGCAACGTGAGGATCAAATAGTCCTGACGTAAAAAGCGGGGAATTCACCCGCTGACGAACTTGATCTCTATTGAGAAGCTGTGTCGAAATCCCATGACTCTCCAGCTGAGCATGGAGTTCAGCTAACTCGACCGATTGATATTCCTCCACCGCAACATCGATTTCTCCAGAAAGAATCCAGTCGCATTCGATCCCGAACTCAACGATCCGGGCTCCGATCTCCTCGAGATTTCGTCGACCGAGTTCCTCCAACAGCTTGATTTCTTCAGGCCACCTGCTTAATCCATTAGAGAATCCATGTGTCAAGGACGATGAAACAAAACCGCCGTTTCTACCACTTGCACCCCCAGCTATGCGGCCACCTTCGAGTAACACGATCTTGTGGTGTGGGTGACGGAGAGCAGCTTCGACAGCGGCCCACAAGCCAGTAAACCCGCCTCCAACGATCACAAGGTCAGCATCGGCAAATCCTGAAAAAGCAGGGCGAGCTGGAGGGCGTTTCACAGAATCCAGCCAAAACGGAACGTGAAGAAGATCCTTGGTCTTTTGCCAACCACGTGGAGAGATTTTGTGCGAGTACATGGGAATCCTTACGTCAGAGTTCACGTAACGGGTCAGACCGACCGCCTGACCATCCCACCAATCCCTTCACACAATCCGAATGACTTCACTTTATCAAGAGCGCGGTAATGCTGCCTCTAATGCCTGTGGCGGAAGTTCCAAAGATTTACGCCTTCGGTACGCCACGATCTGTGCGGTGATGACAATAGCCAATGCCGCAAGAAAAACAATCGTGGCAAGAGCATTCACCTGAACAGGAATGCCTCGCTGTGCAGCTCCCCAGATGTAGATGGGGAATGTGACCACTGTGCCTGCATTGAAGAAACTGATGATGAAATCATCAAAGGACAGGGAGAAGCCAAGTAGGGCTGCACCCGCGATCCCTGGAGCCACGAGCGGAAAGGTGACATGCCGAAATGTTGCTCCGGGGCTCGCATACAGATCTCGAGCCGCTTCCTCAAGCCTGGGGTCCATGCCTTGTAGCCGAGCCTTGACGGTTACCACAATAAATGAAATCGTAAACATGATGTGAGCAATGATTATTGTGGTTTCTCCCAGCGGGAATCTCAGGTTAAGGAAAAGTGCCAGGAGGCTCGCACCCATAACCACTTCAGGAGTTGTCATTGGAAGGAAAATGAGCAGGTTGGTTGTGGATCTACCTCGGAATCGATAACGCACTAAAGCAAACGCAATCATGGTCCCCAAGATCGTGGCAAAGATAGTTGAAATCACTCCGATTCGAACACTCACCATGAAGGAGTCACACACACCCGGAACCCCACAGAGATTCGTCCAGGCATCAAAGGAAAATTCATTCCACGAGATGTTGTACTTTCCGTCTGGCTTATTGAAACTAAGGGCAGCTACTACGGCAATCGGTATAAAAAGGTAGACGAGAACTAGAACAGCTACAACACCAAGGATTCGTTGACGTATCCAACGCATTAGACCAAGTCCTCCGTCCCAGCACGGCGGATATATGTAAAGACAAGAACAAGAATCACTGCCATCAAGACGAAAGACAGTGCACTTGCGGTCGGATAATCCCTGAACTCAATAAAGTTCGTCTGAATTACATTGCCGATCATTCTGTCTTGAGTGGAACCTAGAAGTTCCGCATTTATGTAGTCACCCGTTGCAGGAATGAATGTCAAAAGTGTTCCAGCAACAACGCCTGGAAGTGAGAGCGGCCAGGTGACCTTACGGAAAGTCGTAAAGGCTGATGCGTAGAGATCATTCGAAGCCTCGATTAACCTAGGATCGACTTTCTCCAATGCGGCATACAGAGGCAAAATCATGAAAGGTAAGAAGTTATAGGTGAGACCGGCGATAACCGCAAGGCTGGTGTTCAAGATCCGATCGTCAGGCAAGAGATGAAGTGCGTTAAGGAACGAGGTAATGAATCCCTCATCAGAAAGAATAGTTTTCCATGCGTAAGTCCGGAGGAGAAATGATGCAAATGAAGGAGCGATTACCAACACCAACATCAAGGCCCGCCAACGTCCAGCCTTGAATGCGATAAAATAAGCAAGCGGATATGCGATCAGCAGAGCCAATGCAGTGGCAATACCTGCATAAATAAATGACTTAAGGAACTGCGGCCAATACTCAATCAGCGCATCTGGGTAGTTACTGACCTGAAGCGCAGGGACGTACTGTCCAGACTTTCCTTCCACCGGCGCCTGAAGGCTTGTCATGAACAATGTCACAAAAGGAATGGCGAAAAAGATTGCCAACCATGTCATGCCTGGAAGTAAAAGGAAGTATCCCGTTCGCGATTTACGCTGTGCAACCACCTGTGGCTTTGCACCCGTTGACGGGACTAAAGCAACCACAACTAAACGCCTGCCGCCAGTACCTGAGCGGTCTTGTGAAGGAGAGTTTCTCCCCCTGCAAGTCCAAATGCATGTTCTGGAGACCAATGAAGAATAACGTGGTCGCCTACATCACAACGATCACCAACAATGACGTTCTGCTCAAATACGGTGACATCTTGACCCCAGGGTGTTTCAACTACATATTGGGTAGACACACCGGTATAGGAAACATCGGTGACCGTTCCTTCAAGCGTGCTGTGTCCAGATGGAATTGCATCACGGTCAACTAGATCGCGAACAGTGATTTTCTCTGGTCGAATTCCGACAATAATTTCGTCAGATAATGCCGAGTTTCGTGAACCCAATACCGAGAACTTCATGCCATGTGAGTCAACTAGTATCACCTCGCCCGAATGACCCGATCTTGTGCCCGCGAACAGATTTGACTGACCGAGGAAGTTGGCCACAAAAACAGTCTTGGGCAGCTCGTAGATGTCTGCGGGGTGACCCATTTGTTCAATACGCCCTGCATTCATGACTGCAACAGTGTCAGCCATTGTCATTGCTTCTTCTTGATCATGAGTCACGTGCACAAACGTGGTACCCACTTCAGTTTGAATGCGCTTCAATTCAATCTGCATTTGGCGCCGCAACTTCAGGTCTAATGCGCCTAAAGGTTCATCGAGGAGAAGGACATCCGGTTGATTAATGAGAGCCCGAGCAACCGCAACCCGTTGCTGCTGTCCTCCTGACAACTGACTGGGCTTTCTTCGAGCCATGGGGCCAAGCTCAACAAGTTCGAGCATGGCATTGACTTGTTGATCTACATTCTTGACCTTGCGACGCCGCAAACCAAATGCCACATTCTCGAATATGTCTAGGTGTGGAAATAGCGCATACGATTGAAAAACGGTATTCACCGGACGCTGAAAAGCACGAAGTCCCGTAATGTCTTGGTCCCCAATAACAATGCTCCCCGAGGTTGGGTCTTCGAGACCCGCAACCATGCGAAGCGTGGTGGTTTTCCCACATCCAGATGCACCGAGGAGTGCGAAGAATGATCCAGCAGGAATAGTGAGCGTGAGATCGTCTACAGCAGCAACTTCACCAAATTTTTTCGTAAGGTTCCGTAAATGTAGGTCTTCAACATTTCGAGTGCTGGATTCACTCACTGTGATTCCTTTCAGATGATTGTGGGGGCCAGGCGACCTGGCCCCCACTAATCGGAATACTAGTTACCAATCGCCTTCTGGAAAAGGCGTTCGTACGCTTCATTTTGCTCTGGGGTCAGTTCCATGAATACATAGGTCTGATTCAGCATGGCATCTGTGGGGAAGATAAATTCGCTACTGGCGAGGGCGGGATCAATTTTTTCCATCTCGGCCTGAGCCCCCTGCACCGGACAGATGTAGTTCACATACGCCGCGACTTGAGCAGCTACAACGGGGTCGTAATAGTAGTTCATAATCTTTTCAGCGTTCTTTTTGTGCTGTGCCAGAGCAGGAACCAACATGTTGTCGGTCCAAAGCATGCCGCCACTTTCAGGCAATGAGAAGTTGAATTCATCGCCAAGTGCAAAAATGTCGCCCGACCAGCCAATGACAGCAATGACATCGCCGCTCTCCATTGCTGCGATGTAGTCATTGCCCGTTACCTGACGTACTTGGCCACTGTCTACTTGCTTAGTTAATTCGGCAATGGCTTCTTCGAACTCCGCATCGGTGAAACTTGACGGGTCATAGCCCTTCCACGCCAAGATGCAACCCATGGTGTCACGCATCTCCGATAGCAGCGTCACTCTCCCCTTCAGTGCGGGATCAAATAGTTCATCGAGTGAGGTCATTGAGGTCTTGCCTGTTGCCTCTTGTAAGGCAGGAATGTTGTATCCCAGTCCGCCGAATCCTGATTGCCAGGGCAATGAATACTCACGCGGCTTGTCAAAGTTGACATCGGCAAGTCGGGGAATGAGGTTCACTGAATTGGGAATGAGTGACTTATCAAGTTTTTGCGCATAACCGCTCTGAATCCATAGTGCAGCCATCCAGTCAGTTAAGACAACAAGGTCACGGCCTATGTCCTGACCTTGCTCAAGTTGGGTGCGCACTTTGGCGAAAAATTCATTATTGTCATTGACATCTTCTGTATATGTGACGTCGATACCTGTGGACTCCTCAAAAGCGACCAGCGATGGATACTCGCCCGAGGCCTCATCAACATCAAGGTAGAGGGGCCAGTTTGACCAATTTGCAATCATTTCGGTGTCAGAGAGGTCAGTCGCGGATGCGGCCTCGGTTGATTCTCCAGACCCTGAATCGTCAGATCCGGTCCCGCATGCGGCGACGACCATGGCAGCTCCGCCAATTCCAGCCGCCTGCAAAAGCCGCCTTCGGGAGACAGATGTGCGGATTTGTCCTGCTAGCGCCGCAACGGTTTCGGGTCGATTGAGCGTCATGACCTTTC